>NZ_JAZBJZ010000020.1:0-57831 GCF_036349135.1 Tumidithrix elongata BACA0141 | reverse complement strand
GTCCCTTTACGCAAAGATCTCTAGGCGTTGCATTTCATCCTTGAATTGGCGGTTTTATGTCGAGTCGCTTGATATTTAGCTTTGAGTTCTTTAAATAACTTTATATCCTTACGGTTCCGATCAATCGCACTTAGCTGAGTTAGCTTCTGCTGCTCAAGCCACTCGCATTCACTATTTTCAAGATCTTGTTTTTCTTTTATTTTCTTTAAAATGCCATAAAGTGGGCTAGAAATAGACGTGTCTGGGAAGGAATCAAAATGATATTTTGCTCTCAAGTCTAAAAACTCAACGATAGCTTTCCTCTCATCCTCCTGCCGCGAATGAATTTGTAGTGTTTCTGCAAAATCATGTTCCAAGAGCCAATCAGCCTCAAATTCAGACAGCGGCTCTCTCACATCAAGCTGTTTCAGAATTGAGTAGAGAGGCTCTTCAGGAAAATGATCTAGATGCTTAGTTGCTTTGTAGCTAATTTTCAGTTTTGAAAAGTTCAGAATGTCTCGAATTAGATTATTTGTTGCTACAAGATTATGACTATTTAATAACTCAAGTTCTGAGTCTGTGGGAAAACCTCCAGCCTCTAATTTCCAAAGTATTGAATAAACTGGGCTGGCAATCGGAAGCTCTAAATCTTCTGGAATTTTGTATTTAAGTCGTAGATTTAAAAATTCAACTTCTAGTCTTTTAAAATCCTTTGCTTGGTATTGCTGCAAGGAAATAATTTCAATAGTTCTGAAAAAGCGATTCTCTGCTAACCATTGAAATTCTAGGCTTGTGATCTGAATGCCTAGTTCAGCTTTTCTCAGTATTAGATATAGAAAACTATCAAATCCAACACTTTTATACACACCTACTCGGTATTTCTCACTAAGAGCAGCAAAGTGCCTTTTTTGTAGCTCACTATTATCCATTAGAAGCTTGTTATTCAGAAAAATGCAGGATGTTGTCTCAAAACCGACTTTCCCATAGGTGATCGCTTCTCGATTGTTTGAGAAGCGATCGCCTTCACCAAGCGAAACTAGACTACGAACCAGCCGCCGCACGAGCTGCTGCCGCTTCATCAGGATGAATTCCCAAGCGTGTGAGGTTATAGCGTCCGCGTTGATCGATCTCGCGAATTTTGATAATCACTTCATCGCCGACGGCAACTTCGTCTTCAACCTTACCGACACGACCTTCAGCCAGTTGAGAGATATGAACCATCCCTTCTTTACCAGGTAGAAATTCCACAAACGCACCAATCGGAATTATGCGTGAAACCTTACCCACATAGACATCTCCCATACTGACACGACGAGTCATGCCTTCAATGATTTGTCTGGCCCGCTTGGCACCTTCGCCATCATTAGAAGAGATCGTCACCGTACCATCATCTTCAATATCAATTTTGGCTCCAGTTTCTTCGGTAATCCCTTTGATATTTCTACCACCGGGGCCAATCACCAAACCAATTTGATCGGGATTGATGCTGATCGTGAGCAGGCGAGGTGCATAGGGAGACAGCTCCGTTTTAGACTTCGGTAGCACTTCCAACATCTTGCCTAAAATATGGGCGCGACCTGCTTTAGCCTGATTAATCGCATCGCGAATGGTATCCATCGCAATCCCTGTAATCTTCATGTCCATTTGCAAGGCTGTGATACCCGCATCGGTTCCTGCAACCTTAAAGTCCATGTCACCCAAGAAATCTTCGATCCCTTGAATGTCTGTGAGCACGCGCACTTGATCGCCTTCTTGGATCAGACCCATGGCTACCCCACTGACGGGCTTAGAAATGGGAACACCCGCATCCATCAGCGCTAAGGTCGAGGCGCAGACAGAACCCATAGAAGTGGAACCATTGGAGGATAGAACTTCCGAAACTACGCGCAAAACGTAGGGAAACTCACTGGCAGAAGGCAGCACTGGCTCGATCGCTCTTTCAGCCAATGCCCCATGTCCAACTTCTCTACGACCGGGCGATCGCATGGGTTTGACCTCTCCCACAGAATAGGGAGGCATATTGTAGTGATGCAGATAGCGTTTCTTCTCGTCGGGGTGCAGATCGTCAAGCTCTTGGGCATCTGAGGGCGTGCCTAATGTTGCGATCGATAGCACCTGGGTCAAGCCGCGATTAAATAAACCACTACCATGTACGCGAGGCAAAAGCGAAACTTCAGCAGAGACGGGGCGAACTTCATCAAGCTTACGACCATCAATGCGGACGCTATCTTCAATCACCTGACGGCGCATCAGCTTTTTGGTGAGATCTTTAAACGTAGCACTCACAACTTTATCCGTTGCTGCCACCTTAATTGGATCTTCCTCAGGCAATGCTGCGATCGCTTCAGCTAGCTCGGCTTTGATCGCATCTAAAGCAGCATCTCGCACCTTTCGATCTTTTTCTAAGCTAGCAACCACTTGTTTGATTTGGTCGCCAGATTTGGCGGTGATAAATTCGTGCAAAGACGTATCCACCACGGGGGCAGTGACATCCGCAGGGGAAATTCCTAGCTCTGCCATTAAATTCTTTTGGGCAAGAATTAGCTCTTGAACGGCCTCATAGCCAAACTCGATCGCTTCGATCATGTCTTTTTCAGGCAATTGCTTTGCACCTGCTTCCACCATGATGATGCCTTCGGGGGTTCCAGCCACGACCAAATCGAGATCGCCAGCTTCGATCTCAGCGTAGGTAGGGTTAATGATAAATTCATCACCCACCAAACCAACGCGCACGCCTGCCATGGGCCCATTAAAGGGTAAACCTGCCAGTTGTACTGCGATCGAGGCTCCCGTCACGCACAACACATCAGGGGGGACTTTTTCATCTAACGCCATCGTGGTCGCAATCACCTGAATATCATCGCGCAGCCAACCAGGAAACAAAGGACGTAAGGGGCGATCGATCAACCGACAAGTCAAAATCGCCTTTTCTGGGGGACGACCTTCACGCCGTAAAAAGCCACCCGGAATGCGACCGGCTGCATACAAACGTTCTTCGTAGTCCACCAGTAAGGGTAAAAAATCGATCCCTTCGCGGCCCGGCCCTCTTGTAGCCGTAATCAGTACAGCCGTTTCACCACATTGCATTAACACTGACCCACCTGCTTGGGGTGCTAATAAACCTATTCTGAGTTTGATCTCTCTGCCATAGAAAGAAATTGTCTTCTCTACTGCGGTCATTATTTGCTCTTCTACTTTTGACTTTTTCTTTAGTTATATATCTGGCAATGGTAACACTGATATAGTAGAATACCTGCCTTAAATTTTTATGTAGTTACTCGTTAGCATCGCAGAGCAAATCAATCTATCTTGGTAAACCCTGTTAAAGATTTATCTAAAATCAAAAGTAAATTGATGCAAAAAAATAGCTCTGCATATTACAGAGAAAAGCTTTGAAGCAATGACAAAAATAATGTCGATCGCACAAAATTTGAATAGTAACTGTTCAAATTAAGCTGAGCAAGGCTTACGTTTATTGTTTGGTTTGCGACTGAGATAACCCGCGTCGAATTAACAAGACCAAAGCTGAGAAAAGCGCTCGAACAATTTCTTTAAAACCACCCAAACGACTCAAGGTTTTCCAAGAAAAAACAACCCACTGCCAACCTTTGACAATTTCTCCCCAAAGCGTAATCTTGGCAGGCTCCGTAGGGACATTCACCTGATTTGGCTCAGTTTCTGACATTTTCATTTTTCTCCTTTTCTCCTATGCGATCGCGACACAAACTAAACCCTAATGACGTCATAGGCAGTTATCTAAGTCGCTTTAGCTAACACCATACCCCTACATTATAATACCAATCCTTAAACTCTAAAATGGCTGAGGTGCACTTCTGGCGTAGGTTACGATAAGATAGTAGTTAAATCTCGGTACTTTACTCACACGATTACTTGGGCATGAAAGAACTTGACTTGGAAGCCACAATTGAAAGGTTAAACTCGATTCTTGAGTTTGAATTAGCAGGAGTAGTGCGTTATACCCACTATGCATTGATGGTTACAGGCCCTAACCGCATACCGATCGTCCAGTTTTTGAAAACACAAGCCAACGAATCACTACTCCATGCCCAACAAGTGGGGGAAATCCTCACAGGCTTAGAGGGGCATCCCAGCCTGCGCATCGCCCCCATCGAGGAAACTAATAACCATACAGTCAAGGATATTTTGGCGGAGAGTCTCTATCATGAGAGAAATGCTGTTAAGCTGTACAAGTCTTTGCTAGAGATTGTTAAAGACCGTAGCATCTATCTAGAAGAGTTTGCACGCACCATGATTGGGCATGAAGAAATGCACAATCTCGAATTGCGAAAAATGCTACGAGATTTTAGTTAACTGAATTTGCTGTCTATCGTTCCCGTTACACCACCGTTACGTTAACTACGAACTCCTGACAACTGATTCACTAATTGAATTTAACGAATTGAATCGCTGACAACTGATAACCGATCACTGAATCCCTGACTAACCAATGACCGTTCGAGTTCGTATTGCTCCTAGTCCCACTGGCAACCTGCATATTGGCACAGCAAGGACTGCTTTATTTAATTGGCTATATGCCCGCCGTCATAAGGGGGAATTTATCCTGCGCATTGAGGATACTGACCGAGAACGCTCTAAAGATGAATACACCCAAAATATTCTGGATGGGCTGGCATGGCTAAAGATTGATTACGATCTAGGACCATTTTTTCAAACCAAACGCCTAGAGCAATACATTGCAGCCGTCCATATTTTGCTCGATCAAGATCTTGCCTATCGGTGCTATTGCACCGAGGCAGAGCTAGAGCAGATGCGGGAAGAGCAAAAGGCTAAGAAACAGGCCCCCCGTTATGACAATCGCCACCGCAATCTGACCAAACAGCAACGTCAAGCCTTTGAAGCTGAGGGGCGCAAACCTGTAATTCGGTTCAAAATTGAGGAGCCGCTTGAGGTGTCATGGTTTGACATGGTACGAGGTGAGGTCACATGGAATACCCGCGACCTCGGCGGCGATATGGTCATTGCTAGAGTAGACGAGCAAGGCAATATTGCTTTACCCCTTTATAACTTTGCGGTGGTGATTGACGATATCGACATGGAGATCACCCATGTGATTCGGGGCGAAGATCACATTGCCAACACAGCAAAGCAAATTTTGATTTACGAAGCTTTAGGCGCAATTCCCCCTGAGTTTGGACATACCCCACTCATTCTCAATACCCAGGGTGCCAAGATCTCAAAACGGGATGGGGCTACCTCTGTGGCAGAGTTTCAAGCCATGGGCTATGTACCCGAAGCCTTTAACAACTATATGGTGCTGTTGGGGTGGTCGCCACCAGATGGTAATGAGATCTTTAAACTCGAAGAAGTCGCTCAGGTGTTTGATTTTAACCGCGTCAACAAAGCTGGGGCAAAATTTGACTGGGATAAACTCAACTGGCTCAACAGTCAGTACCTGCACAGCATGCCCACAGACGATCTATGCGATCGCTTGATGCCCTTTTGGCAAAAAGCAGGCTTTAATTGCGATCTAGATCGTGCTTGGCTGCTAGAAGTAGTGAAACTCATCGCACCTAGCCTCACCCTGCTTGCCGATGCCGTGGAGATGGCTCGCTATTTGTTTGTCGATACCCCAACTTACACCGATGAAGCGATCGCGGTGTTAAGCCCAGAAGCCGTAAAGCCAATCCTATCTGGATTGCTCGAAGCCTTACATCAAACACCTGAGCTAACGGCTGAGAGTGCAGGTGCGCTGATTCAAACAGTGACCAAAGCGCAAGGCATCAAAAAAGGCATGGTGATGAAGCCCTTACGGGCGGCATTAACAGGGGATATTCACGGGCCAGATTTAGTGCCATCTTTCCTGCTGCTGCACCAAAGAAACCTTGCCCTGCCACGCTTGCAGTACAGTCTGGGGCTCTAAATTTCATCTAGCAAAAAACTACCTAGAGACCCATGAGCGTCTCTAGGTAGTTCTCTTTTGAGGTTTGATTTATTGGCTTGTCTCGCTAATCGATAGCTGAAAAGGAATTGACTCGCCCGTTTGGGAGCCTACCCAAATTTCGTATCTTCCTGCTGCCCATGTGCCCTCAAGAGAAGGCTTAGAGCTATCACGGCAATAAATGCCATCGGGCCCCTTAACCAGCAAAGTAGCTTTGCCACTGGCAATTACCTTTAAACTCAGAAAACCAAAAGGTTTTTCGGTAACAAGTACATAGTTTGCAGTTTGATTTGCCATACCTTGGCATGCCCCATTCACCTGTGTCAAACCTGCAAGGGATTGCAAAGAGGTTGAGCCACTGGTTGTGCCGCTATACACCTGTGGGTCAGGGCTAAATCTGGGGGAAAGCGGCTTCATTGCCTCTTGGCTATTGGCTAGCGGCGTCCAAAGCAAAGAATTAGGCAAGACTAACCCGATTAAGAGACCCACTGAGATAAAAAGCTGTTTAGGCGATCGCATCCATTTCATCTTTGACTTCATCTTTGGCGAATTTCACTCAACGAAAGGGTATATCGAAAGGATTGATTGGCATCTTTAGAACCCACCCAAACCTGATAGGTTCCTGGGGGGAGCCGTCTTGAGATTTGAGGATTACGTCCTTGGGACTCGTCATCCGCACAAACCACAAGACCTCCTGGTCCTTTGATCAACATTGTAGGATCGTTATTGATGCCACCTGTATATACCAAAAAATCTAGTAACGGAAAGCTTTCATTTAGCGTAATCACATGGTTGGGCTGCGCTTGCGCAAAGCCTCGACAGCTAGCATCAATACCTGCCAAACTCGCCAAACTCACATTGCCGCCCGTGTTGCCACCTAGTTTAATTGGGTCGGGTCTAAAGTTGTGTGACAGAGCGATCGACTCGCTTTGTGCCAAACTCACAGGAGCCGCAGCCATAGAAACTGCTGCCACGAATCCAATCAAACCGAACCAACTAGCCCCCTTTCGCCCTTGCATGACCATCATCTCCATTTAATACTGTCTTTTTAAATTCGATCTGTAACGTAAAAACACTTGAATTAATTTTTAGCTCTTAGCCTTCAGTACAAATTCATTTCTGGATGAATCGATCTCGTGTCGTTGCGATGTATTTATCATTACATCCATATCACGTTCACCCATGACACATAGGACGAATCTCAAAATTAAGTTGTTCCAGTGTAAACAAATGTAACGATATTGACGTCAAGCCAGCAAAGTATCTTGACAGCATATGGGTAGGCAAGTATATTGCTTCAATACCCGGGTATTCCACCTAATCAAATATTATGCAGGACAAGCAAAAAGTCACTCTGTATCTATCAGCAGACTTACACAGACAGTTAAAAATTCGTTCGGCGATCGACCAAGAGCCCATGTCCGATCTAGCTGAAAGAGCTATCAGTTTCTACTTATCCCATGCTGAGATTGTGGAAGCTTCGGGCATTGGTCACACGCACCAAGTCTATAACTGCCCTGAATGTTCCCAAGCAGTAGTGGTACGAAGTGGTGAGCTTTTAGCCATTGGTGGCAGTCATAACTGTACGACCAAGACTGAGGCTGATAAAGCTGATAGCCAAGATGAAGAACTTGTCGTTTGTCAATAGGCTCAAAACACAGATCAAACACAAAGTTCAAGCACAATTTCAAACGAAATTAAGTTCAAAAAATAGGTTCAAACAAGTATAGGTGAATGCTTGCTATCTAACTCAGTAAGTCATCCACCAGTAAATTAAATTCAAACATAAGCTCTTGCTCAGGTTTGAGGCTTAAAAAGTTTAGACATCAAGGTGAGGCAAGAGGGTTAATCCTCTTTACGAATATGCAAGAAGAACTTAGTATCCTTATTCAAGCTCAATACCCCTTGATCTACCTCAACACTCCTGAGGAAGAAAGAGCCGAACGCGCGATCGCTTTAGTTGCCCAAGTCAAACCAGCCAGACGCATCTTCACTTGGACGATAACCAACGGCATCGTTGAATATGGGCAAGCGGGTGGTGGCAGTCAGCACAACACTGAGTCTCCCGAAGCCGCCCTGAAGTGGATTATTCGCTCCGATCAAAAAGAGCCTGCGATCTATGTATTTAAAGATTTACATCCTCTTTTCGATAATCCCGTAATTGTCAGATGTCTGCGTGACGTGATTGCCAATTTTAAGGGCACGCAAAAGTCCATCATCTTGATGTCTCCAGTTCAAGTCATTCCCATTGAGCTTGAAAAAGAAGTTATTGTCCTAGATTTCCCCCTTCCTAAAATTGAAGAGCTAGAAGATGTTTTGGCTCAGCAAATCGGCGCGTCTCGCATCAAAAAACTTGCACCCGAAACCAAAGAAAAATTATTGCGTGCAACGCTTGGTTTGACCCACGATGAAGCAGAAAAGGTCTACCGTAAAGCCCAAGTCACAACAGGTCGCCTCACCGAAGAAGAAGTTGGCATCGTACTCTCAGAAAAGCAACAGCTCATTCGACGCAATGGAATTTTAGAATACATCGAAGAAGATGAAGGCATCTCTGCGGTAGGTGGACTAGAAGAGTTAAAGCACTGGTTGCGTCAGCGTTCTAATGCATTTAGCCAAAGAGCCAGAGAATATGGTTTGCCACAGCCGAAGGGCATGTTGATTTTGGGCGTACCGGGTTGTGGCAAGTCTCTCATCGCCAAAACAACAGCGAGGCTTTGGTCTTTGCCCTTAGTTCGTCTCGACATGGGCAGAGTCTATGACGGCTCAACAGTGGGACGCTCAGAAGCTAACTTGCGCAGCGCACTCAAGGTTGCCGAATCGATCTCCCCCATGATTCTGTTTATTGATGAGTTAGATAAAGCCTTTGCGGGTAGTGCTGGCTCAGCAGACTCAGACGGTGGTACCTCTTCTCGCATCTTTGGGACTTTCTTGACATGGATGCAAGAGAAAAAGTCGCCCGTGTTTGTCATGGCAACTGCAAACCGCGTCGATCGCTTACCTGGTGAGTTTTTACGTAAGGGTCGCTTTGACGAGTTGTTTTTTGTGGACTTGCCCAACTTTGAAGAGCGCAAACAAATTTTTGAAATTCATCTCAGCAAGCGCAGATCTGATATTACGCGATTTGATTTCGGTCAGCTCTCTAACGTGAGCGATGGCTTTTCAGGAGCCGAAATCGAACAAGGCATCGTTGCTGCGATGTATGAAGCTTTTGCCCAAGATCGGGAGTTTACTCAGTTAGACATTATCTCTGCGGTTAAGTCTACAACTCCTTTATCGCGCACGATGACAGAGCAGGTCTCTGCTCTACGTGATTGGGCAAGGTTGCGGGCACGCCCCGCCGCCACTACCGTCGCTGAATATCAGCGTATGGAGTTTTAAGAAGCTTTCCCAGTTTTTAACTGGGTAAAGGCTAGACTGTAAGGAGCTATTCCCAAAGCAACCAGTAGTCTAGCAGTCCGAAGTCAACTAACTGTACCGCGCCAACGGTACTCTCCCTCGATTAACAATTATTTACAGGAGTAAATCTATTATGTCTCACTTCAGCACACTTCGCACAAAAATTACTGACGCCGAAATCTTAAAATCTTCCCTGCGCGATCTAGGTATCACCGTCAAAACTGATGCTGATGTTCGTGGCTACAATGGGCAGCGCCTACGCTCTGACATCGTAGCAACCCTCGAAGGTGACTACGATCTAGGCTGGTCGCGTAATGCTGATGGCTCTTTTGACCTGATTGCCGATCTTTGGGGAGTTGCCAAAAAGCACAACCAAACCGAGCTGATCAACTCGATCAACCAAAAATATGCAGTTAACAAGACCCTCAACGAAGTGAAGCGTCCTGGACTCAATAACGCTAATGTCAAACTTGTGGTGCAGTAATTACATCACGAATGCTTGAACTTCAAAATTGCAGGCTAGCTCCTATGGCTAGCCTCTTTTTTGTGTGATGGTATGAATCCGCAGCAGAGACCTCGACTTTTGGGGCAAGTTTTATAGATTTTTTCGTACCAATCAGAAAAAGTCGAGGATCTAGGAATCTGTACGACTAAATGATAACCACTACAAATATCCTGACTATGCTTACACTAGAGGTAAGTTTTATGCTCAAGTTCCGTACATGCTAGATTCACTCAATTCTTGGCTTTATGAAGTAGATCGTTGGTCAAACGCGATCGTGCTCAACCAGCTCGATCATTTCTCGGTGCTGAGTATGGGTCTAGTTTTTTTGGCAGGCTTGGTCACGAGTTTGACCCCCTGTACCCTCTCGATGATGCCTTTAACTATTGGTTATATCGGTGGGTTTGAGTCGAAATCTACTTTTGCTGCGGCTTTACAGTCTGCTTGGTTTGCCTTAGGCTTTGCCACAACCTTGACAGGGTTTGGTTTAGCTGCTGCATTTCTTGGGAAAATTTACGGACAGACAGGTTGGGGTTGGTCAATCGTCATGGGTGTTGTTGCGATCGCGATGGGATTGCAACTGCTCGAAATTTTGCCCATGCGCTTGCCGAACTGGGGCAATGTAGAAATTTCACGCCAATTACCCAGTGGTATGCGTTCCTATCTGGTTGGTCTGACCTTTGGACTGGTGGCTTCGCCCTGTAGCACACCTGTTTTGATTACCCTACTGACATGGGTATCTAGTACTGGAAACATCTTGCTGGGTGCGGGGCTATTGCTAATTTATGCCTTGGGTTCAGTATTACCGTTGATGCTCGCAGGTACGTTTGCAGGCATGATGACAGGATTGTTATCGATGCGACGCTGGTCAGGCTGGTTAAATTGGACGAGTGGGATAATTTTGATCGGGTTTGGCACGCTTTCAATTCTCAATCGTTTTATTTGAGGGTTTTAAGTATTTTTTCACCTTGCTTAACAAAGTGTTGATTCTTTCGACACTGAAATGGCACAAAGCTTTTTTATAATCTATCCGTCAATCAGTTGATGTGCCAGTTTATGATGTTTTTCAATCAAGGTTTCTAGTTCAATCGTGGTTAATCGTCCGCGATCGACGACCTTGCGACCATTGATAAAACTGTAGTCCACTTTGTTGACTTGGCAGAAAACAACCGAAGCGACTGGGTCGTGATGAGATCCTGCCAATTCTATGCGATCTAGGTCGATCGCAATGAAATCCGCAGACATGCCGGGTGCAAGATACCCAATATCGTCTCGCCCTAAAACTTTTGCCCCTCCCAGCGTCGCCAACTCCAGTACATCTCTCGCCGTCATCGCATTAGCATCCAATTCGCGAACTCGTGCCATCAGAAAAGCCGTACGGACTTCATTCAATAAATTTGAGGAGTCATTCGATGCCGATCCATCTACGCCTAAACCTACAGGTACTTGATGATTTAGCATTTTACGAATGGGTGCCATACCGCTGGCGAGCCGCATATTACTACAGGGGCAATGGGCTACACCTGTCCCTGTTTTGCCAAACTTTTGAATCGCGCGATCGTCCAACTGGACGCAATGGGCATGCCAGACATCCTCTCCCAGCCAACCAACCGATTCCACATAGTCCCCAGGTGTGACACCAAAGTTCGTGATGCTGTAAGCAACATCCGACTTGTTTTCTGCTAAATGCGTATGTAACCTAATTCCAAGATGCGATCTCGCTAATTTTGCTGATTCCCGCATCAAGTCTTGAGATACAGTAAAAGGCGAACAGGGAGCGAGGGTAATGCGTAGCATGGCATGACGAGCATTGTCATGATATTGCTCAATCAGTCTTTGGCTGTCTTTCAAAATATCGACTTCCTTTTCAACTACCGAATCAGGAGGAAGTCCCCCCAAACTTTGCCCTACACTCATGCTGCCCCGACTGGCATGGAACCGTAGCCCGATCGCCTCCACAGCTTGAATTTCATCATCTAGTTTGCTGCCATTGGGAAAAATATAGAGATGATCGCTAGCCGTCGTACAGCCCGATAGCATTAACTCGGCTGAAGCCATTTGGGCGCTGATATAGATAGCTTCTGGCGTCAGGTTTGCCCAAATTGGATACAGCGCTTGCAGCCAGTTAAATAAATCGCAGTTCTGAGCCGCTGGGACAGCACGCGTGAGGGTCTGAAAAAAATGGTGATGGGTATTTACAAGTCCAGGAAGTACAACATGCCGACCTCGTAAATCCAAAATCTCGTCAGCTATCTGGGGCAACTCTTGCGTTGTTCCAACCTGCTCGATGATATGGTCTCGCACAAACAGCGCCGCATTACGGATCTCCCGTCTAGCAGCATCCATAGTGACTAAGGTTTGGATATTCTTGACAAGCAAGGTAGACATGGAACCTCAAAATAGACGATGTGCTTGATTTACAGCAACGCCGTATCAGTTGATGTATTGAGGTTCACAATTTTAATCATTATCCCCATCAGCATGAGGGACTCTGCCCTCGATATAGCCATCCTAAATCGCCTGCGAGGTGCGAGTTCGGGATCAGGATTTCGGAACAAAGCAAGCCAACTTGTCAGATTTCAAGCCTAAGCTTCATGAAAACTTGACAGTGAAAATGATTTTCTGCGTTGAATTATTGGTTCTAGAAACTTTTCATTTTGGCGCTCTGAAACCGCAACGCGATCGTGAAAAAGTGTAGATAGATCGCCCACATATTCCCACGAAGGTGCAAATGGAGCAACAGCATAAGAGCAAGCTGACCAACTCGCACTGACATGAACCTGCAGTTTGTTGCAATTCCCCCCTCTTCTACCCTCATGGTCGTAATGTCTGCAAAAACGACATGAAGTGACTGGCTTGACTAAAGAATTCATCTTAATGTAGGCAGGTTGCCAAGTTTATTAATGTCCGTATTATCGGGTATGCAAACAGACAGAATTATCATACTGAATTCCTCTCTGGGAGAGAAATTCAGCGATCCCGAATAAAAAATTAACTTAATAATGTTTTTACGAATACTCAGATCTAGTCCTATCAATAACTTGACAGATTTGAGCCATTTTTTTGACTCGTAAAATTGTTAAAATTCTATTAAATTGATCCCCAAGTACCGATCCCCGAATAACTTTAGTTAGCTATTTTCTACTTTTATAGACTTTAGCGATCGCGATCGCAGGTTCTTTATCTTCCTAATCTTTTGCCCCACTAAAGTAGCCCATATAAATAAAAAATTGAGTAGTGACGCATTCAAGTTTTTTCTTTTCTGCAAACGATGAGAAGACCTCATTCATGTGCTAGTGGGGATCGGTGGAGGGAATGTAAATACAGATTAAGAATTGCTAAGATATTCAAATCTGCGGAAGCCTTAGAAAGCTTAAAAAATTCTCGGTAACTATTTATCTATGTCTTTCACCATTGTTACGGATGTTTGTGAGGGCGTTGCTGCCTGCGCTCCAGCTTGCCCCGTTGCCTGCATCCATCAAGGTTCTGGAGCCAATCTTAGAGGTACGGCTTGGTACTGGATCGATTTCTCAACCTGTATTGACTGCGGCGTATGTTTAGAGGTTTGCCCCGTACAGGGAGCTGTTTTGCCCGAAGAAAGACCTGAGCTACAAAAACACAGTCCTTAGTGACCTTTTTTAAGCCTACAAATTACGGAATACGTTCTAGAGCGTAAATACCCAACGGGTCAAGCACAAAAGCAGAAAGTCTATAATGAATGAAGAGCTAAATTAAGCATAAAAATGCTAAAACATTCGCTATGACTAGTGATGGCGTAGGACAAAAGGTTTGGTTTTCGAGTCGAGCGTTAACGATTACGATAATTTACGTTTGATTTTTCAGGGATATCACCTCAGTTCGAGTTGTAAGCATGCTAGGATAGCGTCTGTGTTTTGGCTTTGTTGAGCATTCTCGATGTTGACAAGTCTTTACATTGATATTTCTTTAGTTAAGGGCTGGATCGACAGTCAACGTTAAGCTCTGGATTTAGCGAATAGAATTTGCTTCTACAGCATCCGATCGCCAGAATTTAACCGATTTGAATGCTTACGTGCCTGCGTTTTTTCAGGCTAAGGTGGGCTCTGAGGTAGCAAGAACTAAGCGCTACTAAGGCGTGTACCGATAAACATTGCAGAAGGAGTGGGTCATACCCACTTTTTTGTTTTTTTACCCCTAATTTCTGTTGAGTTATGAGTCATCCCTTGATTCCCCAAATTTTGCAAATAGCGGAGGCGATCGCTACACCACTTGGCTTAGAGGTGGTAGATACAGTGCTACAAACCCATAAAAACCCAGCAATCTTGAGAGTTGATATTCGCAATCTCGAGCAAAATACTGGGTTAGAAGATTGCGAACGCATGAGTCATGCCCTAGAAGCTGCGCTCGATCAAGCAGAGCTGATTTCCTTTGCTTACGTCCTAGAGGTTTCTAGCCCCGGTACAGATCGGCAATTGCAAAGCGATCGCGAGTTTATCGCCTTCCGTGGCTTTATGGTTACGGCAAGCGCCAATGCTCCCTATGAAGGGAAAGAAAGCTGGACAGGGCATCTTGTTAGCCGCGATCTAGACCATGTCACGCTTAGCCTCAAGGGGAAAATAATCAACATTCCCCGCGAACTCGTGCATCGGGTGGAATTGTCGTAGTCCAAGTCACACCCCAATTTTTACTTTTTCTGGTAATTTTCGCCGCAAAATTCCAACACAAGTTTTTCGCAGAGATTTTTAATACAGCTTTTCAACAGAGCAAGGAGAGATTTGTCAGTATGTCAATACTTAACTTACCCGGACTGGGTGGCATGGTAGAGGTAATTAGTAAAGAGCGAAATCTGCCCAAACATGCAGTACAAAATGCCTTGCGCGAAGCCCTCTTAAAAGGATACGAACGTTTTCGCAAAACCTATCGTTCTGATGGCGGCAACTTTGAAGAAGAATATTTTGATAATTTCGATGTAGAGCTAGATATCGAGCAGGAAGGCTTTCGCGTCTTAGCAACCAAAACCATTGTCGAGCAAGTAGAAAGCTCCGATCATGAAATATCTTTAGCGGAAGTGCGAGAAGTTGCCCCCGAAGCCCAAGCGGGTGGTACTGTTGTGGTCGATGTCACACCCGAACAAAATGATTTTGGTCGCATGGCAGCGATTCAGACCAAGCAAGTCTTAGCCCAAAAGTTACGCGATCAACAGCGTCGCCTGATTCAAGAAGAATTCCAAGATCTTGAAGGTACGGTACTCCAGGGTCGGGTATTAAGGTTTGAAAATAGCTCAGTAATTATGGCGATTACCAGTAACTTTGGTCAGCCCGAAGTTGAGGCGGAATTGCCTAAACGCGAGCAGTTACCCAGCGAACGTCCCTATCGCCCTAACTCTACGTTTAAGGTTTACTTAAAGAAAGTCCATGAAGGTTCGAAGCGCGGGCCTCAACTGACGGTGTCACGCGCTGATGCTGGCTTAGTCGTCTATTTATTTGCGAATGAAGTCCCTGAAATTGAAGACGAGATCGTCCGAATTGTGGCTGTAGCTAGAGAAGCAAACCCACCCTCTCATTCTGTGGGACCTCGCACCAAAATTGCCGTAGTCTCAGACGAACGGGATGTCGATCCTGTGGGAGCCTGTATTGGTGCTAGAGGCGCGAGAATTCAAGCCGTAGTCAACGAGCTGCGCGGCGAGAAGATTGATGTGATTAAGTGGTCGCCCGATCCTTCCACCTATATTGCCAATTCTCTCAGCCCCGCTCGGATTAAAGAAGTTCGCCTCATTAATGCCGACGATCGCCAAGCCCATGTGCTAGTTCCAGACGATCAGCTCAGTTTAGCGATCGGCAAAGAGGGGCAAAATGTGCGGTTGGCTGCAAGGCTGACGGGCTGGAAAATTGATATCAAAGATGCTTCTAGGTATGACTATGATGCCGAAGATCAAAAAGCCAGAGATGAGGCAGCAAGATTGGCAGAGGCAAGAGCGCGGATGGCTGTAGAAGCTGAGCCCGAGGAATATGAAGATTCTGAAGAAAATCTAGAGGAAAACCTTGAAGAGGAGATAGCAGAAAATTAAAGCGCTTGTGCCCTTAGAACCTCAGCTTAAATCTCAGATTAAACTTCAGCGTTGCTGCGTAAGCTGTCGAAAAATCGCCCCCAAAAGTGAGTTTTGGCGAGTCGTGCGCCTGCATTCTGATTCGCCCGAAGCTTCTGCAACTAATCCAGAGATCGGATTGGACAAAGGCATGGGGCGATCGGCTTATATCTGCCCCAATTTGCAATGTTTGCAACAAGCCCAGAAAAAAAATCGCTTGGGGCGATCGCTGCACGCGCAGATTCCGCCCCAAATTTTTGAGCTACTCAAAGCCCGCTTAGAAGTAGTTCCTTAGAAATTATTCCCTTAAACAGCTAACGCCGCGAGTAATGCCTCACCCATTGCCTTACAGCCCAGTTGCTCGCACCCCGAAGCCATAATGTCTCCAGTACGCTTGCCTGAGTCGAGTACCTTGGTAACGGCTTGTTCGATATAGTCCGCAGCAGCAGATTCATTTAAACCATAACGCAGCATCATGGCGGCACTAAGCACCTGTGCTAAGGGATTCGCCAGATCTTTACCCGCAATATCAGGAGCAGAACCATGAACGGGCTCAAACACGCCTGGTTTGCCAGGTTCGCCCAAACTTGCCGAGGGCAACATCCCAATGCTGCCTGTGAGCATGGCGGCGGCATCCGAGAGGATGTCCCCAAAGAGATTGCCCGTGACAATCACATCAAACTGCTTGGGATAGCGCAGGAGTTGCATGGCAGCATTATCGACATACATATGCGAGAGCTTGACATCAGGATACTCAGCGCCCAATTTTGTAATTCGTTCGCGCCATAACTGCGATACATCCAGTACATTTGCCTTATCGACCGAGCAGAGCGTACTCTGACGCTTACGAGCGGACTCAAACGCCACCCGCCCAATGCGATCGACCTCAGGCTCTGTGTATGCCATCGTATTCACACCGCGCCGAACGCCATTTTCATCGGTAAAAATGCCCTTGGGCAAACCAAAGTAAATCCCCCCTGTCAGCTCGCGCACGACCAGAATATCGACGCCTTCAATGACTTCGCGTTTGAGGGTCGAAGCATCAATTAGTTGGGGCAAGATTTTGGCAGGTCGTAGATTGGCAAATAAGCCCAAACCAGCTCTTAGACCCAATAAGGCTTGCTCGGGGCGCAGATGGGAGGGTAGCGTATCCCATTTTTCACCACCTACGGCGGCAAGTAAGACTGCATCGCTGCTTTGGCAGAGCGCTAGGGTTTCAGCAGGGAGGGGATGCCCAGTGGCATCAAACGCCGATCCACCTGCTAAGGCTGCTTCAAAAGCAAAGGTAAGGTTAAATTTAGGTGCGATCGCTTGGAGCACAGAAACCGCCACTTGCATAATTTCTGGGCCAATACCGTCGCCTGAGAGTAGGGTGATTTTATAGTTTTTAGACATTCACTTCAGCGTTTGGATGATTCGATCTTTTAAACGATCTGTAAGACATTTTGATGGGTTTACATTTTGATTGTATAGGGCGATCGCCTGTCACTCTTCAATTTTGTCCCGTGCTATCGTCGTAGATGGATCTCCCCATGAAATTGGCGCGACGACAAATTGCGAATTGCTATATTGTTTCAACCGTAACCGTTAAAATTCACCATGTTGCCCAAAATTAACTAATCAGGGATAAACGCAAGTTCAACTAGCCTTAAATTCAGAGTTAAACGCAGCAGATTATGACAAAACAACCAGCGATTCTAGTTTTAGCAGATGGGAGTTGCTACCAAGGTTATGCCTTTGGAGCCACAGGAACCGCGATCGGGGAAGTGGTTTTTAATACTGGGATGACTGGCTATCAAGAGGTTTTAACCGATCCAAGCTATCGCGGACAAATCGTCACATTTACCTATCCCGAACTGGGTAATACGGGTGTTACCCCTGAAGATGAAGAATCAGACCGCCCGCAGGTGAAAGGTGCGATCGCACGCAACATTACCTACATTCCTAGCAACTGGCGATCGCGACAGTCTTTACCTGATTACCTCAAAGCCAATAACGTCGTCGGCATTGCTGGCATTGACACCCGCGCCCTCACCCGCAAGTTACGTTCTCTTGGCGCGATGAATGGTGGCATTTCTACCGAAGTGCTCGATCCGCAACAGTTGTTAGAAAAAGTGAAAGCAGCCCCCTCCATGCAGGGACTCAATCTGGCGCAAACAGTGACAACACCGCGCGTTTATGAGTGGACAGAACCAACCCCCTCAGAATGGGAATTTATGGAGGCAACGCCTGATGTTGCCAATCCTCTGACCGTGGTTGCGATCGATTTTGGCGTCAAGCGAAATATTTTGCGGCGATTGGTCAGCTATGGTTGCCGCGTGATTGTCGTTCCTGCCGATACGCCTCCAGAGAAAATCATGGAATTTAAACCCGATGGCATCTTTTTGTCGAATGGTCCCGGTGACCCTGCGGCAGTTAAGACAGGCATCGAAACAGCAACGGCTTTACTAGGGGCAGACAAACCCCTATTCGGCATCTGTCTCGGACACCAAATTCTCGGTTTGTCTATGGGTGGCGATACCTTTAAGCTCAAGTTTGGCCATCGCGGCTTAAATCAACCCGCTAAAAATCAGCTACCGACCTCCGACCAAAGGGTAGAGATTACCAGTCAAAACCATGGTTTCGCCCTTGATGGCGACTCTTTAACCAATTCGGTGGCTCAGGTGACGCATCTCAATCTGAACGATCGCACGGTGGCGGGACTAGAACACAAGACGCTCCCCATTTTCTCGGTGCAATATCACCCCGAAGCTAGCCCCGGCCCTCACGATGCTGACTATTTATTTGAGCGGTTTGTCAATACCATGCGCGAACAGAAACTGGCAGTTAAAACAGCTAGTTAAAGAATCCGCATACTAATATCGAGCCAAGGCGATCGCGTCACCATAGCACTAGTGGAAATATAGTCCATTCCCAATTGGGCAATTTCTCTAATGGTGCTAAGGGTGATGTTGCCTGATGCCTCAATTTTGGTATTGGGGCTGTGGCTGCGAATCCAGGCGATCGCTTCTCGCATCAGGTCAAGGCTCATGTTGTCCAGCATAATTACATCGATTGCCAAGGCTGCTGCTTCTTTGACGTGATCGAGGGTTTCCGTTTCCACTTCGATCGAAGTGGTAAAGGGAATCGCGGCTCGTACCCGTTTGACTGCCTCGGCAATACTTCCTGCAGCGGCAATATGGTTATCTTTAATCATCACCGCATCATCCAGCCCAAAGCGATGATTGATCGCACCGCCAACTTGGGTGGCATATTTCTCTAACAACCGCAAACCCGGTGTGGTTTTGCGCGTATCCACCAACTGTGCGGGGGCATCGGCGATCGCTTCTACATATTGGTGCGTCAGGGTGGCGATCCCCGATAGTCGCATCACCACATTGAGGGCAACCCTTTCCCCTGTAAGCAGTGTGGCGAGACTACCTTCGATGCTGGCAATCTTGTCACCCGATCGGACTTTGCTGCCTTCAGGAGCGATCGCCATAAATTTCACTGAGGGATCTAAGGTGGTAAATACGCGCTCGGCGATCGGTAGCCCTGCGATCGCACCCTCGGCTTTTGCGATCCATACCGCTTTACCCTCTGGGGCAGAGGTGGGAAAAATACCCGACGTGGTGCGATCGCCCCAACCAATATCTTCGCGTAACCAGCTTGAAATTAAGGGATCTAGCAGAATTGCAGGAGGCAGCATAGGGTTGGGGATGAAGACTTGTCAGTTTCTAGTCTAGGACAAATTCTCAAGTTAAATTCTCAAGGTAAATGCTCAATCGGTTCTGGGCAGCTAAAAGGCAGATCGGGGGGATCGAGGGCAAGTTTGGCGATCGCGCAGCCATTGATGGGATGAATCCAGTCGGGGGCGATTTCAGCGAGGGGAATCAGGACAAAGGCGCGATCGCACATGCGAGGATGGGGCACGACCAAGTTTGCCGTATCCAGAATACGATCGCCATAGAGCAATAGGTCTAAATCTAAAGTCCTTGCGCCCCAACGTTCCCGTCGTTCTCGACCAAACTGAATCTCAGTATCGAGCAAAAATTGCAACAGGGCATAGGGAGTCAGGTCTGTAGAGAGAATAGCGCAACCATTAATGTAATCGGCTTGGGGAGGGCTATCTGGCATCGTAATCGCTTTTGTGCGATACCAGCGCGATCGCCGCACAATATGCACCTGTGGACTAGCATGAAGACGATCGAGTGCTGCATTGACAGTTGCAGATGAATCGCCTAGATTACTTCCCAGAGCGATCGCGCACAGGCTTGGCATAGGATAAGGGTAAATTTTGAACGTTTCTTGAGTGTAATGGAAGATTTGCCAAACTTTTCCTTAGATCGCGCTACAGAAAGTTTAAGATCTGAAGTAGTTAGGAAATTGGCTGTCCACCATACTAAAATGTAATGCTTTGCTATGTCAGATAATCCTTACGATCTACAACGGGCTTACTTGGGTAAAGGGATTGCCTTCCCAATTCATACAACACTACAAGGGGGGCTCAAACTTAGTGCAGCCGAGAGAAATCTTGAAGAATCGATCGAGATTATTCTAGCAACCAAGTTGGGCGAAAGGGTTTACCGACCCGATTTTGGCAGTCGTTTATCAGAGCTGACCTTTGCTCCGATGAATGCACAAACGCTTTTGTTAGCAAGAATCTATGTTAAGGAAGCCCTAACAAAATGGGAACCTCGGATTAAGGTCGATGGAGTTTATGCAGATTCAGATCCGATCAAAGGAAGACTCGACCTCAAGATTTTCTATTATCCTAAAGATAGCCACGATCTGCGTAGTATCGTCTATCCGTTCTATCTATTGCCCCCGAGTTAGTCAAGATTTAGTTTTTGGGAATTGCCCCTGAGTCAGTATTAGCATGACAGGACTACCGATAAATACTGTGAGCGATCGCCCAATTAATATGCCCCGCTAAGGTGCGCTTACATAAAAAATCAAAATTATAGATGTTTCTGATACTCCTGGTTGAGAGCTCCAATAAATTGCTCGTACTCTGTGACAAAATTTTGCCGCCAATCCACTGTAAGTGTGACTTCGCCTGATTTTGCCATCGTCTCTAGCTCGACACAGAGTTTTACCAGAGCGATCGCACGAAACATCGCACTCAGACTCTTGAGGGAATGCGTATGAAAGGAAATTTGAGCGGCATCCAGTTGAGTAATTGCAGATTGGAGCGACTGGAATGAAGCACTTGCATCACGAATGATTAGGCCAAGAATCTCATGAATCTCGGCAATGGAAAGATTATCTTTTTTATCGATCGCATACAGAGTATTAAAATAGGACATGTCAATCGTATAGAAAGCGAATTCAGAAGATGGAGCTTTGACTACCTGTTGGGTTTGCATTTCAATTTGCGATTTAGCTAGATTGCTCTTATCTATATTCTGGAAAGATTGTGTCAGTGCACGAATAATTTCTTCAACCCGAATGGGCTTGCTGATATAGTCATTCATGCCTGCATCCATACATTTTTGCCGATCTTCTGGTAAAGCATTGGCAGTCATGGCAATAATCCAAGGTTGACTGGGATGCTTTAGCTGTTCGCGTATGACCTCTGTCGCCGTTAAACCATCCATCACTGGCATTTGCATATCCATCAAAATCACTTCATAACTTTGCTTTTTCAGCATTTGGATGCATTCGAAGCCATTATGGGCTAGATCGAGACGATAGCCTAGCTTTTTGAACAGATAAGCAGCCAACTTTTGATTGATTTGGCTGTCTTCTACAAGCAAAATCTGTAAGGGCAATCTCTGAGCCATGGTAGGGTCGATCAGCGACAGACTATTACTGACTTTGGGGGATTGTTCGATCGCTGAGATTACAGATGCTACGATCGTGAAATAGAACATTGAGCCCTGTGTATTTTGATGAGATTTCCAATTTAACGGAGGGTTGCCCCCCACATGACCACGGCTCTCTACCCAAATTGTGCCTCCCATCAGATCGACCAAGCTCCTACTGATCGCCAACCCTAAACCTGTACCGCCATATTTACGGCTAATGGAAGCATCTGCCTGAGTAAATGGTTGGAATAGTTTATCGAGGCGATCGCGCTCAATCCCAATACCGCTATCACTAACCAAAAACATCAGTTCGCATTGATTACAATCGTCAGGAAGCGATCGACTGCTAACTGAGATAGAAACACTACCCTGTTGGGTAAATTTAATCGCATTCCCCACCAAATTCAGCAAAATTTGACGCAGACGAGAACCATCTCCTGCGATCGCTACGGGTAGATTGGGATCGATCGAGTAGTGCAGATCGATCTCTTTGTCTTGTGCATGACTGTTTAAAAGATTGCACACAGATTTGAGGACATCTTCCAGGAAAATAGTTTCTTCTACGAGTTCCAACTTACCAGATTCGATTTTAGATAAATCTAGAATGTCATTAATCAGAATGAGAAGGGCATCACCACTATCTTGGATTGTTTGAACGAAGTCCTTTTGTTCGTCTGTGAGATTAGTGGTAGAGAGCAATTGCGCCATGCCGAGTACGCCGTTCATGGGAGTACGGATCTCATGACTCATATTCGCGAGAAACTCGCTCTTTGCCCTTGTTGCTGCCTCAGCCTCTTCTTTGGCTTGTGCCAAGGCAATCTCTATTTGCTTGCGATCGCTGATATCGCGAATCATAACTAAGGCAGCATCATCTCGAATAGGAACCACTCGCACTTCTTCATATTGGATGCGATCGCCTACTAATATCTGCTGCTCTTGAATCTGCTGCTCGTGCGTAGATAATGCTGTCTGAATTGCTTGAAGCTGAGATGAAGCAATCTCAGAAGGAACTAACTCTGCAAGAGGTTTACCGATTGGATCTATATTTTGGGGAATGATGTCTACGAGCGTACTAGAGCTAATTGACTCAAGGTAGATGCCATTCGCATCGATCAGATTAATGATATCGGGAATAGCCAGCAGAATGCCACGAATGCGGGCTTCTCTCTCTTGCAGGATATTTTCGATATGTTTGCGATCGCTGATATCCTGGGCAGTACCAAGAACTTTGACCACTTGGTTATTTTCATCTCTAGCAAAGACGACTTCTTGCGATCGCAGCCAACACCAAGAGCCATTTTTATGCCGCATTCGGTATTCAGTCGTTAAAATTTCGCCATCACGGGCATTTTCCCAGAACTCAATATTTCGAGACATTAAAGGTAAATCATCGGGATGCAGGATGTCTAGAAAAAATTGGGAACCTCCTAGTTGAAACTCCTCAGGTGTATAGCCTAAAATCTCAACGGACTGTCGATTGACGTATAGGTTTGTCCAAGTTACTGGATTCAAAATATAAAGAATCTGCGCCGAATAATCTGCAATGTTTTGAATGAAGCGATTGCTTTCGATCAACTCAACTTCCATCTGCTTGCGATCGCTGATATCGGTTATCCGCACCAATTGCATCGTGCGACCAGCAAGCGTAATCAGTTTGAGAGCAATGTTCCCCCAAAAGACACTACCTTGAAGGGTGACATATTCTATTTCTCGACTCCAAACCCCTCGCGCTTGTATTTCTGCAAGAATGCCCTTCGATTCATCGGTAGAAAATTGATGGCGATGCAGTGTTTTCCCCTTAATGCCAATCAGTTCAGCTTTATCAACTGCACCAAACAGCTCCACCGCCCGCCGATTGCAATCGACGGTGAGTAGGGTTTGGTGATCGACTAAAAAGATGGCATCCGCAGACTCGTTAAAAACTTCTTCTCGCAAATCTCGACTGTGAATGAGTTCCTGCTCCGCCAGTTTGCGAGCGCTAACATCTAAAATAATGCCATACCAAGCAATCTCGCCATTGTCTCGCTGCTCAAGGCGAGAATTTGCTTTAATCCATTTCAGTTTGCCCGAAGGCGTAATAATACGCCACTCATGGCGAAAGGCTTCCTTGGTTTCCAGATGACGTGCCATCGCTTCTTGATAGCCAGCCAGATCGTCAGGATGAAACTGCTCAAAGCAGAGATTGGCATTTTGCAGGATGCGATCGTTGCTCACTTCAAAGATCTCCTCACCCGCCGAACTCATAAATTCAAAAAAAGCGGAACCATCTGTTCGCTGAATGGCAATGTAGATTGCCCCAGGTGACGATGCCGCAATTCTCTGAAACCTTGCCTCACTGGCTTTGAGCGCGGTTTCTGCTTGCTTGCGATTGGTAATATCTATATAGGCGATCGCCGCCCCATATTTTTCTAAAGGGATGGGAGCGGCGCTGACACTCAGCGATCGGGTGCTGCCATCGGCACGCACAATATCCATTTCGACATGATGAACAAAGCTGTTATCTCGCAAAGCTCGAACGCAGGGATATTCCTCCTCTGGCATCGGGGAACCATCAGGGCGAAAAATTTCATAGCCCAGACCATCATTTAGGTTTGCACGATCTTTGGAAGTGACTCCCAGTATGTTCTCTGCGGCAGGATTCCCTTCAATCATATGCCCTTCGATATCCGTGATCGAGATCCCAATAGGCAAGATCTGAAATAGCGTTTGATACTTCTCTTGCGACTCTTTAAGGGCAAACTCTACAAGATCCAAAGATTGGTGCAACTGAGCGGACATCAAGTTAAATGATTCTGACAGTACCTTCAGTTCGGTGATTTTGGAATCTTCAGGTAAAGACACTTGCCACAAACCCTCTGCGATCGCTTTACTAGCTCGGCTCAATTGCAAAATTGGCGTCACAATCCAGCGGGCAGTTAACAAACCAATTCCCGTTGCGACCAAAAGCGTGATTCCGCATAAAAGAATTGTCCAATTGTTATTCGTCTGAATTTCTGCCGTAAAGTCAGACTCTGGAATTACGACAATCGTCAGCCACTTTAAATCTTGTTTGCTCTGTAATGGAACTACCTGCACAAAGTAGCGCTGACCATCGACTTCAACGTTAACTTGCTGTCGATCTCGAATGCGATCGAGCGTACCAAAGCGATCGATGAGATATTGCGTTGCTTTTTGGGTGATGGAATTGCTACTGTTTACAGCGTCTAACCTGCGCTTGACTGGATCGAGGTTTTGCCGATCGTTACTTGCCACTGGCGGAAGCAGTGCCCCCTGCCGAAATGGCGTTTCTCCTGTTGAAGTCCCAATGAATAATCCATTTTTCTCAACGACAAAAGCTTGCCCAGTTTTCCCAATCTTTAAGCCCTTAAGATAATCACCCAACCCAACCAAAGATACCGAAGAAGCTAAAACCCCCTGAAAAATGTCATTGCGATCGTAGAAGGGTAAAAAATTCACAACATGAAGGTTGGGCTTATTTTCTTCGGCTCTTGAAACCACCAATCGCCAGAACGATCGCTGCGTCGTTTTAGCTTCCTGATACCAAGGGTTACCAGGAGGATCGTTATGAGGATCGTAGGTGGTTGACCGTCTCAGTAAGCGGATCCGATTCCCTTGAGCATCGGCAAGGAAATTGTCCCAGTTGTAATTGGTTGATGCATCCCGTAATCGAATCACATGGGAGCCATCATCTTGCTTTCCGACAATCAAAATCTCTTTTTGCTCGGTGGCGATCGCCACGGTGGTTACACCATCAAAGATCTGAGACTGCTGCCAAAAATAGCGCTCTAATGCTGACATATCTCGCCAGTCGAGGATCCCTAGTTTAATTGCAGCAGCATTATTCCTTGTAATTTCTGTGGGGGTTTGAAGGTAACGATCTAAATTTTGGTCAATGCGATCGCCCACTTCTGCCATCAAAGGGATCGCCATATTTTCTACAGCCACCTGTCCACTACGATAGGAAAAATAGCCCACCAGACCCACTGCCCCCACAATTTGTAGCACAAACGGAACTACCAGCACCCAGTGCAGGGAGATGCTATTTAATGGAAAGCGTTTGGCTGATTTATGAGAAGACATGTAAATACGTTATACATGATGAGTCTAGCAAAAAAGATATTTTATATAAAAAATTTCCAAAATCAATCTAATAACTCTGATGCTCTTGTTTAAGCTTCAGAACAAATTGTTGGTACTCAGTCACAAAATTTTGCCACCACTCAATGGACAATAAGATCTCCCCTGATTTTGACATAATCTCTAGCTCAACACATAAGTTTACCAATACAGTCTCATGAAACAGGACTGCCAAATTTTTGAGTGCATGAACTTTGCGCGATATCTGAACGGCATCGTTTTGAATCCTTGCAGTTTGAATCGATTGGAATTCAATACCCACATCCTCAAGAATTAAGCCAAGAATCTCTTGCATCTCAATCGCAGAACGTTTCTGATTGCGATCGATCGCATACAAGTCTTGGAAATAAGACATGTCAAGGGTGGGTGTGGCAAAATTAGGAGGTTGGTTAAAGTTAGATAGAACCGTAGACACCAAAGAATCTTGACCTTCAAGTTGAGATCTTTCGACTTTTTTAATTTCCGCATATTGCATCAGTACACGAAGAACTTCTTCAATCCGAATAGGCTTACTGATATAGTCATTCATCCCTGCGGCAATACATTTTTGTCTGTCTTCTGGCAATGCATTGGCAGTCATGGCAACGATCCAAGGTTGAGTGGTATGTGTTCCTTGTTTGCGTATCTCTTTCGTAGCTGTTAAACCATCCATCTCTGGCATTTGCATATCCATGAGAATGACTTCGTAATTGCTCTCCTTTAGTTTTTTGATACCCTCGCGTCCATTCTGGGCAACCTCAATGTCATAACCAAGCTTTTTTAAGATATAGCAGGCTAGCTTTTGATTGAGGGGGGTATCTTCTACTAACAAAATTTGTAGGGGAAATCTCTCTGCCATCGTCGCATCGATTATCATGCGATCGCGCATCAGAGCATTAGGCTCTATCGGTTGCAAATTTTCAGACGCCGCGACCGTAAAATAGAAATTTGAGCCTTGGGTATTGCGATCGGATTTCCAATTTAAAGGAGGCTCCCCTCCCACATGACCGTAACTCTCCACCCAAATTGTGCCTCCCATCAAAGCGACTAAACTTTTGCTGATTGCCAATCCTAGTCCTGTACCGCCATATTTGCGACTAAAGGATGCATCGGCTTGGGTAAAGGCTTGAAATAACTGGTCTATGCGATCGGGTTCAATGCCGATCCCACTATCTTGAATCATAAATTGTAAGAAACCTTTCACTCCCTGCAAAGAACTATCAGGTTTTCCATTTTGCTGGCTGCCGATCGCTGACTGCCGATCGCTAGAGAATTCTTGCTGATAGCTAACTTCTACAAGCACTTCGCCACTGTTTGTAAATTTGATCGCATTACCCACTAGATTAATCAATACCTGGCGCAAGCGATTTTCATCCCCAATTAAAGCAGCAGGGATTTCAGAGGCGATCGCATATTGCAAATCAATTTCTTTTTGCTTTGCTTGACCGTTCAACAAATTACAGACTGATTGCACTAGATCGGACAGCTTAAATGGGTTTTCCTCAATTTCAAATTTTCCTGCTTCAATTTTTGAGAAGTCAAGAATGTCATTAATGATGGAGAGAAGTGCTGAGCCACTGTCTCGAATGGTTTGCACGAAATCTTGCTGTTCGTCGGTAAGATCTGTATAGGAAAGTAGTTCTGCCATACCTAAGACCCCATTCATCGGCGTGCGAATTTCGTGGCTCATATTAGCTAGAAATTCACTCTTGGCTCTATTGGCAACCTCTGCAGCTTCTTTGGCTTGCGCTAAGGCAATCTCTGCTTGTTTGCGATCGGTAATGTCCCGTGAAATCTGGATCGCAGTATCTTCAGAAATTGGAGAAATACTCGCTGCAAACCATTTCTCTTTCCCATCGACTTCTAAACTGTAGTCACAATTCACAGTCTTTTTTTGCGCAAGCGACTGCTTCAAGTTCTGTAAAATAATATCTGCTGACTTTTGGGGAAGTTCTTTATAAATTGACTGCCCGATAATTTCTTCGGGCTTTCCGATCAAATTAGTCAAGTCGGTCGGTGCGATCTTGAGACAACGCCCTTCAGCATTACGAACCAATACCATATCGCTCATGGAAGTAAACAAGGCATTCAGTTCGGCATAAGCATCTCGGAGTTGTGTTTCAGACTTATCTAATGCTGCTTCTGCTTGCTTGCGATCGCTAATATTACGAGCGACCCACAATACAGATTCATAGCTTAAAGGTGACACAATGGTAGAGAACCATAATTCTCTACCCTGTAGTTCTATAGAATATTCAAGCTCTTTACTTTCCTGGGTCTTCAGGACTTGCTGAATAGTTTCTAAAAAGAGATCGGCTGTAGAGGGAGGGAAGTGCTCCTGCAAAGTCTGATTAATCTTATCGAAACCATTGCTTTCAATATTGGATTGGGTAGGAGCAACTTTGAGATACCTACCTTCGCTATTTAGGACAAAGATAAAATCCTTCATACCAGCAAATAGATTGCGAAGTTGGTTCTCAGATTCAGTGAGTGCCTCTTCAGCTTGTTTGCGATCGCTGATATCCTTCATCATGCCAATTACGCAATCTTGCCCATCCAGCCATTCTGCTCTCGCCGACATCAAAACAGTCTTCAATTGATTCGATCGCGTGCGAACCTTCACCTCAAAATTTTGGATCATCTTCTGCAAAATCAACGTTTGTCTAAAGTGATGCAGATTCTCCAGATTTTCCCACAGGCCAAATTCTACACAGGTTTTTCCGACAATCTCTTCACGAGTAGCATGTAAGAATTGGCACAAACTTTCATTCACATCCAAACACAGCCCGTCTGCGAGCGTAGCAATCCATACAGGATCGGGGCTAGTATGAAAAATGGTCGAAAATCTAGTTTCCGATTCGCGGAGGTCTATTTCTGCTTGCTTGCGATCGGTAATATCCGTAACTGTGCCAAGATAGCCTGTGACTTCACTTGCTTGATTTCTCTCTGCTACAGCCTGAGACAGAACCCAAGTAAAGGAACCATCTGGTCGCTGCCTGCGGCTTTCCAATTGATAGAACGCCTGGGGATCGACCTTGGCCTGTTCGACAAAGGTATCCCATTTGGTCTTTATTAACTCTCGATCGTTCGGATGCAACCTTTCAAGCCAAGCAAAACCCAAGTAACCTTCTAAAGACACACCAGACAGTTGTAAGGTCTTTTCGTTGGCGTAAATACATTTACCTTCAATATCGTCTCGAAAAATACCAACGGGAATCAATGCCAATAAGGAACGATATTGTGCATCCGCTTGCTCTAATGCCTCCTTGGCAATTTTACTCTCCAAAGATGTTTGCAATTGCTCTGACATTTGATTGAACGATCGCGTCAGCACTTGTAACTCAGCGATCGCATGATTTTCTGGTAATGTCTGCCCAAACTTTCCATCCGCTAAGTCTTGACTGGCTTTACTCAGACGTTGCATGGGAGCAGCAATCCAACGTGCAGTTAACAGCCCAATTCCCGTTGCAATCAACAGCGTGATTCCACTTAAGAAAATGGTCTGGTTGGTATTTGCCTGAATTTCTGACATAAAGTCAGACTCTGGGATTACGGTCAAGAGCAACCAATCTAGACCGTATTTATCCTGGTAAGGATTGACTTGTGCGAACAGCTTTTGTCCCTCAACCACGACTGTAAAGCGTTGATGAGATTGAATTTGACGCAGATCGCCATATTGCTGCTTGAGTTGGGTAGCGATCGCACTTGTACGCGCATCTTGACTCTGGGTAGCTGGCAAGCGGATCGGCTGTCCCTTTTCTAGCTTGATATAAGGAATTTCTAGCGTGGAAGTTGCAACTAGATCGCCAGAGCGCTCCAGAATAAATGTTTGCTCCGAGGGCGAAAAATTCAATTTGCTTAAAAAAGTCCCAATATCAGACAAAGCCACACTAGTACCAAACATACCCTCAAACTTTCCCGTTGCACCATGGACAGATACCACAGCGGTAATGCCTAAACTTGGCACAGCTCGGAAAACAAAAATAGGCGACCAAGCTTGTTTTTGAGCGGTTATTCCAGTCTGGTACCACGGCGTTGTTCGATTATCGATGGTCAGCGTATAAATCAACTTCTTAGCTCTGCCTCGATCGTCAACCAGATAATATTTCCGTTGGGCAGAATGAGCAGGTTTAATTTCACCTAGAAGCAACGTCCCAATCTCTAAATTTTCCCCCGATGCCTTTTTGGCTTGCTCCACCATCTCGCGACTAAGCAACCTCGTGTAACCAACCTCCTCTCCTTGCTCATTGGCAAAGAACGTAGAGGGCAATGACGGCGATAGCTGGATCTGCTGCCAAAGGTTTTCTTGCAATCGATCAAAGTTCTTAAGGTCAAGACGCCCCTGATGAGCAGCAAGCTGATTAACTACCACCGCTTGTTGTGACGTTTGCAAAGATGTGTCGAGGCGATCTCGAATCCGATTGGTTGCTTGATCCATCACCCGATCTGCTAAATTTTCTACGGCTGCCTGTCCGCTGCGATAGGAAAGATAGCCTACCAAACCTACTGCCCCAACAATCTGCACCACAAACGGAACGATCAGCACCCACCTGAGAGAGATGCGATCGACAACTGAGCGTTTGGCTGCGTTATGCAAAGACATGTGAATAAATTACATTGCCCATCAACAAAAAAGATACTGTTTTCCAAGTTTAAACAATATCTCACCAGATCGCTCATACCAATTTCAATTGAAATTGCAACAGCTCGAGATTTGAGTTCCGTGCTATGCACGGTCTTTCGAAAAGGAAGCTTTTTTGAAAATGTTAGGACTTATGGGATGATAGCGCAATCATCATAACGAGTTAACTATGTGGCAAGTCAATATCACCTGTTCTGGAGAAGCATGGAAGCTCTGTGGAGTAGACTTTGCAAAGTTAGCAGAGACCTATCAAGCCGAATTAATTGGTTCAAAAAAAATGCCAGATGACACTCGCATCATGTCTTACAAAATTGAAGCTCTTTGTGATTCTGAGTCCTTTCAGGAAGATTGCACCAAATTTGAAGGATTTACTACTAATTTTGAATCTTTATAATACAAAACCTCTCTTTTGTAGCCTCGACATGACTTCCCGAAAAACAAAGGGATCGAGCTATTATTTTCAACAGGTTAGCTTGCTTTGTTCCAAAATCATTAACCCAAATTCACATTAAGGAATAAGGAGAGCTAGACCTGTCGCATCTCAAGAAGTTTAGCTTTCAGTTTGAGGTATTGGAATATTTTGCACGTTGAGCTGTTGAAACGATCGCATCAGCACATCAATCACTTCTTCGATCTGAATCGGTTTACTGATATAGTCATTCATTCCTGCATCCAAACAGATTTGACGATCTTCTGGTAGGGCATTGGCAGTCATCGCAATAATCCAAGGCTGAACAGAGCGAGATGCATCGCCATTGGGGGAATCGCGAAAATCTTTGCGAATCACTTGAGTCGCCGTTAAACCATCCATTTCTGGCATTTGCAAGTCCATCAAAACCACATCATAATTTCGGTCGTAGAGCATCTCTAGAGCCTCGCGTCCATTGTTCGCGACATCGACAGCATAGCCAAGTTTTCGTAACACAATGCAGGTAAGCTTTTGGTTGAGGCGACTATCTTCAGCGAGCAAAATTCGCAGAGGCATTCTTTTTGCCATCGTGTCATCTAGTGTAGATGCGCGATCGCCTGTAGATAAATAATCTTGTATCGGTTGCATCCCTAAAAAATTAGATTGCACCGCGATCGCAAAGTGGAAAATAGAACCTTGAGAACCTTGACTATTGGTTTTCGCGGGGTCTACGATCCAATCTACTGGAGGATTGCCTCCGACTGCCCCCCGACTCTCTACCCAAATTGTGCCTCCCATTAACTCGACCAGACGCATGCTAATCGCTAAGCCTAAACCTGTGCCTCCATATTTACGACTAATGGAAGCATCAGCCTGGGTGAATGGTTGAAATAATTTATCGATGCGATCGCGGTCAATCCCAATACCCGTATCTTGAATCGCAAAGTGTAAGAAATCTCCTCCTCCATCTTCTAACTGGTTGCTTGATAGATCGCCGAACTGATAGCTAACCTCTATTCCCACATTTCCTGTTTTGGTAAATTTGATCGCATTACCCACCAAGTTTAAGAGGACTTGGCGGATACGTGCAGCATCTGCCACAAAGGCTTTAGGTAGATCGGAATCGATCGAATAATTTAAGATAATATTTTTATCGCTTGCCTGTCTGCTCAAGAGATTACAGACCGATTGCACCAAGTCTGTAAGCACAAACTCACAGGCTTCGATCTCAAACTTACCTGACTCAATTTTAGAGAAGTCAAGAATATCGTTAATGATCGCAAGCAGTGCATCACCACTATCTTGGATTGTCTGCACAAAGTCCTGTTGCTCTTCTGTCAAATCGGTGTGAGCCAGCAATTGTGCCATTCCTAACACGCCATTCATCGGTGTACGGATTTCATGACTCATATTGGCAAGAAACTCGCTCTTAGCTTTGGTTGCTGCCTCTGCGGCTTCCTTCGCTTTTGCTAAGGCAAATTCTGCTTGCTTGCGTTCCGTAATATCTCGAGCAATCTGGATTACCCTATCCTCCGCGATCGCAGAGATACTGGCAGTAAACCAAACTTCTTTACCACTTATTGCTAAGCAGTAGTCACAATTTATAGTTTGTCTTGTCTCTAAAGCCTGGCAAATGGCACTAAGAATAATGTCCGCTTGTTGTTTTGGTAGCTCTTCATAGATAGACTTCGCGAGTACCTCTTCAGATTTTCCTAATAAATTTGTGGGATTTTGAGTTGCGATTTTGAGGCAACGTCCTTCTGCATTACGTACCAATACCACATCGCTCATCGCCGCAAACAGAGCGTTATCCTCGGCATAAGCCTCTCTGAGCTTGGCTTCACTTTCTCTCAGGGCTAATTCTGCCTGTTTGCGATCGCTGATATCACGCGAAATACAAACGAGAGCAGATTTGCCTTGCCACTCCATCTCTCGTCGAGAAATTTCAACAGGAAATATCGAACCATCTTTGCGGCGATGCAGGGTTTCAAACGCATTATCATCAAAGGAAGGTGTCCTGATGATTTGGCGAAGTTCTTCACGAGTCCATTGGGCATCCCAGTCAGCAGCATTAAAGTTAACAACTTCAGCAGGTGTGTAGCCTAGCATTTGTGCAAATCTGTCATTAGATTCAAGCAAATCGCCTTCTAAGTCTAAAATGTGGATACCATCTGAAGACGCATTGAAGATTGTGGATCGCCGCAGTAACTCTTGTTGTAAAGCCAGTTCAGCTTGTTTGCGATCGCTAATATTCCGAACCATCACCAAGACTTCACGCTCTTTAATCTTGACAATCCTTGTTTCTTCATATTGAAGCCGATCTGCAATTGGAAGTTGATGCTCGTAGATTTGGATTTCCCCGGTGATTAATGCCTGCTGGATATAGCTCATTCTAAGTTCGGCAAGTTCTAAGGGCAAAACTTCTGAAAGATGTTTGCCAATCAGATCTGACCCCAACATGATCAGATCTTTCGATTGATTTGTCGGGAAATAGTCGAGATAGACCCCAGCATCACCAATATGAAACATCAAGTCGGGTATTGCCTCTAAAATCGCCCGATTTCTGGACTCGCTTTGACGGAGTGAAGCCTCTGCCTGCTTGCGATCGCTGACATCTCTGACAATTACCAAGCATTCATCGTCACTAAAGGGAGACACCCGCACCTCTTCATCACAGGGTTTCCCATACTTGAGAATTTGATGTTCCCAGATCTGTAACTCCCCCGTGGAAAGTGCTCGTTCAATTTGTTGTAATTCAAAATTAAGCAAGTCTGGCGATAACACTTCTGAGAGGTGACTTACGATGGGGAGATACGTTCCAGAGGCATCGTTTACAGGTAAAATCAAGTCATAGCAAGAACCATCCCGTCCAATTCTCAAAAGAAGGTCTGGAATCGCATTTAGAATGGCACGATTGGTTGCTTCGCTATGCTTCAGTTGAGCTTCGGTCTGCTTGCGATCGGTAACATTTCTGATCATAGTCAGGACTTCTCGCTCGTTAATCTTGAAAATCCTTACCTCTTCATATTGAATGCTGCCATCGATTTGCAGTTGCTGCTCGTAGAGTTGAATTTCTCCAGTTGTTAATGCCTGCTGGATATAGCTCAGTTTGCGTTCGGCAAGTTCGAGTGGCAATACTTCTTTTAGCTGTTTTCCAACTGGGTTGGTATCAACTACGATCAAATCCTTGACTGTACTGGAAGGAAAACAGTCTAAATAGATACCTTCAGCACTGACCTGAAACATCAAGTCAGGTATTGCTGATAAAATCGCGCGATTTCTAGACTCGCTTTGGCGCAGTGAAGCCTCTGCCCGTTTGCGATCGCTAATATTTTTAAATACAGAAAGAACGCAGGGCTGTCCGTTTAGCTCTAGAACTTCTAAAGACACCAGACCCGCGATCGCTTCTCCAGACTTGACACAACCTTCAATTTCAAAGTCCCGAATCGATTGATGCGCTTGTAACAAGTCAATTATTTCCTGAACTTGCGCGGGATCTTTGACTAGTTTGATTTCGCGCGCCGTCCGTCCGACAATCTCCTCACGCGCATAGCCCGTGAACGCTAAATATTCATCGTTGACATCGAGATAAGTACCATCCGCAAGACTAACAATCGAGATCGGATCGGGGCTCGCGCGAAATACTTTGGCAAATTTTTCTTCAGATTCGTGCAACGTCCCCTTGAGTGTTTTTGCCATCTGGGCAAAGGAGTCCAAAAGGGCGTTTAGCTCTGCGATCGCACTGCTCTCAGGTAATTCTCGCCCTAAATGTCCGCTGACTAAATCTTGACTGGCACGACTCAAGCGCAAAATCGGACGCGCAATCCATCGCGCCGTTAGCAAACCAATTCCCGAAGCAATGAAAAGCGTAATTCCACTAAAGAGAATTGTCCAGTTTGCATTTGCCTGAATTTCTGCCATAAAGTCAGATTCAGGGATAACCACAACTGCTAACCAGTCTAATTCTCGATCGTCTGGCTCCCTTTTGAGAGGGAAAATACGCACAAAATAGCTTTGACCGCTGCTTTCAACCCGAAACTGAAGCTCTTCTTTAATAGAGGCTAAGCTACCAAAGCGCTCTATCAGTTTCTGGGCAATGATTTGGGTCAAGGAATTCTGACTACTGACAATGCTGAGCCTGCGATTTGTAGGATCGACATTCTTAACAACATTCTCTGAGGTCAGGGGAGCAAGTAAACCTTGGCGAAAAGGGATTTCTCCTGTTGAAGTTCCAATCATGAGACCGTTACGCTCGACAATAAAGGCTTGTCCTGTTTTGCCGATTTTTAACTTTCGGAGAAAATCACCCAATTGATTCAAAGAAACTGCCGTTCCCACAACCCCTTGGAAGGTATTTTGGCGATCGAAAAATGGTAGGAAATTCACCGCAACCAATGCAGGTTTGTTAGGGTTACCTAGCGAAACACTGATCTGCCAGATCGATCGCCCTGCTCGTTTTGTGCGACCGTACCAAGGGTTATTTGGCGGGTCATTATGAGGGTCGTAGGTGGTCGATCGCCACAGGAGTTGGACGCGATTGCCTTCACTATCTGCAAGGTAATTATCCCAATTGTAATTTGTGGTTTTATCCCTCAGTCGAATCGCACGGGAACCATCATCTAATTTCTCTACGATTAAAATATCTTTCTGTTCCGTTGCGATCGCTAGCGCCGACACATCCGTATAGATTTGCGATTGCTGCCAATAATATCGCTCTACCGTTGCTAAATTTTGCCAGTCCAGAAGTCCGAGTTTGAGAGCGACGGCATTATTCTGACTGATTTCTATGGGTTTGCGTAAATAGCTACTCAGGTTTTGATCGATGCGATCGCCTGTTTCTCGCATCACCTGATTTGCCAAATTTTCTACGGCAACCTGTCCGCTGCGATAGGAAAGATAGCCCACCAATCCTACTGCCCCCACAATTTGCACCACAAAAGGAACCACCAACACCCATCGCAGAGAGATGTTATCGAAAGCAAAGCGTTTGGTTAACGATTTATTTTTCATCAAAAGCTACTTAACAGCCAAGTCATACTTTATGGCTCAAAATTAGGTCGGGTATCTCTCTAAAGCTCTGTTGGTGAACCTAAGATTTTTATGACAAACAGCAACACCGTTGTTTTGACTTCAAGTTACATAACACTTTACTTTGCAATTTAATAAATTTTCGTGAGTTGATTATACCAACTGATTCACTATGTGACATTCAAAGCTATAGTTTGAAGACTGCTAAACCTTTGCTTAATTTGTCTCGTGGGAGTGTGAAGTTAACGTTAATGACACCAAAATCCTTATGGAGCTTTAGTCCCACTTTGTGGCTGTGGTGCAGCACCTGCCTGTGCATCATTCCAGCGATCGCTGCCCCCAATCTTGCCCTCGCTGAAACTTTACAGCCAAAGTCTTCCCCGACTAACTCAATGCGACCCAAACGCGATCGCGACTGGAATACACAACTTGCTGTCCCAGAAGCAGTGCGCGTAAGCAAAGCAGTCCCAGCCGTTCCTCCACTTCAAGATCTTGCCATTCCTCAGAATTCTCTCAACATTCCTAGCAATCAGATCGCAGGAATGGAACCTGTCACATCAGTTTCACAATTATCGGATGTTAAATCGACCGATTGGGCATTTCAGGCATTACAGTCCCTCGTAGAAAGATATGGTGCGATCGCAGGTTATCCCGATCGTCAGTTTCGCGGCGATCGCGCCTTAACTCGCTATGAGTTTGCCGCAGGCTTAAATACAGTATTGGATAAAGTAAATGCCCTGACTGCGGCTGGGCTTGCCGATAAAGTGAGCCAGTCAGACCTAGCCATTCTCCAAAAGTTGCAAGCAGAATTTTCCCAAGAACTCACTACCCTGCGCGGAAGCGTGGATTCTTTAGAGAAGCGCACTGCGATCGTCGAAAACCAACAATTCTCTCCCATCACGAAATTAAGAACCATTATTGCCTTCTTGATTGGCGATACCTTTGGCGAACGTCCACCTAGGGGTAGCAACACAGTCTTTCAATCCTATGCCAGTCTTAATTTTCAAACCAGCTTTACTGGGAAAGACATGCTCAACGTTCGTCTCGTTGGCACCAACACCCCTAGTGTTGCTACCGCCACAGGAAGCTTTACCTCCAATCTGTTATTCGATCCACCGGTTTCGCCAAATTCAATTCGACTCGATCGCCTAGACTATAAGTTCCCCATCGGCGATCGCGCCACAGTCTGGATCGTGGCTTCGGGATTACAACCCTATGACTGGGTTCCAGTCGTCAATCCATTAATTTCTTTAGTTGTCTATCCCAATTCTCGCTTTTCTCTATGGAATCCCGCATCCTATCGCTTAGGGTTTCTTGCCACTGGAATCGGAGCTGCCTATCGTTTTAACGATTGGTTACAGGTACATGCAGGCTATTTCGGGAACAGCGATCAAGCCAGTATTCCTACAGGGGGTAATGGTCTTTTTAATGGAAATAATGGCATTATTGCCCAGCTCACCTTTACAGCCAGTCGCGAATTTGAGGCAGCCCTTACCTACACGCACAAATACTTTACAGCAAATACCGTTAACCTTCAGAGTACAACGGGTAGCATCTATGCGCTCACTCCCTTCGACCAAAATGCCACTTCCGCTGATAATTTCAGTGTGGAATTTAGCTGGAAGTTAAGCCCTAATATCCATTTTGGGGGATGGTTTGGTTACACAAGCGCAAACCAATTAAGTCGTGGGAACAGTAGTGCCACAATTTTAAACGGAGCGCTCAATCTGGCGTTTATCGACTTATTCAGTGAAGGTAGTGTTGGTGGATTGATTGTTGGCGTTCCACCCAAGGTCACCAGCAGCAATTACATCGATAGTCTGACAAGAGCGCTGCGCCAAGATCTCGATACTCCTATCCATGTAGAAGTTTTCTACAATTATCGATTGACGAAAAATATTAGTATCATGCCCGATATCTTTGTCGTTACCAACCCAGATCGAAATGGCGATCCGATCTGGGTTGGTTCGCTGCGTACAGTCTTTTCCTTCTAACCGAATCTTTCTATAGGAATTCAAAAAGAGTAGTAGGGGCAATTCATGAATTGCCCCTACTACATAGGAATATCTATAGGCATACTGGGAAAAGCGATCGCTATCTTTACAAGCTCAAAATCTGTGCAGTCACAGTCAGGCTTTCTTCGTAAAGCATATCTCGTCCCCACCGTTGAAGTTGTTGCCCCATCAAAGTGTCTGCGCTCTGATCGGACAGAGGTGTCACCTGATGAATATGACAAGCTTGCGCACCGCCCGCAGCTTCCATGCGCATACAACCCGTGGATTCCGAACAGAAGACATTACAAGCATCTGCATTGAGATTGGTTGAGGTGAGTCGCAACCCAATCAAGTCTCCCACCACCTCCCCAGGATCCGCCGTTGGAATCGCCGCCAGTTCTGCCTCCACCTTTAGATCGTTCTTACCCGTAAAGGTAATACGTTGAATATCGTAGTCACCACCTTCCTTAAATCTTGCGACCGGTTTCCAATCAAGGCGACTGGCAATCCAACCTAAAAACATCAGGGCTTGGGTACTATTGCCTCGTTCGTAGTCAATCGTGATGCCATCGACATCCCAGATTGCCGCACGGCGATCGGGGGGGTCAAATGCCTGTGCTGTCAGCTCTTGCCAAGGAGCTAGCCTTTGCCAGTTGAGATCGGCCACCTGCGCACCAGCATGGATCATCTCGTGCTTTTTCACCAGACTCGTTTCGGAATCCGTAAACACAGCCGAGTCAAAAATCAGGCGATCGCTGAGGTTAATCAAGCGTTCAAACATCTTGGTGTTTGGTGCGGGGCTATCTTTCCACCAGAGGAATACGGGTAGGTCGGGAATAATCAAATCGGCAATCAGCGCATGGACGCGGTTAAACGCATCCTTTGTCCCTTGCAACGTAATATATTCACCACAGACGAGCGAACTGCGTGTTTTTTGAATTGGGCAATAGGCAGCAACTTGGGCAGTAATCCCCTCATCTTCGCCATGAATGGGGAGTAAATCGATGACGCGACAGGGACTTTGAGAGGCGATCGCATCAATCGAAGCCATCCTCTCTAGGGATGTCAGTTCTTCTGGTTCGTAAATCAACAGGTTAAACGTGGTCGCGCGGGCGGCAGCATTTTCGCCATAGGCCTGCCAAATCTTACTGAGTTCCAATTCCACTTGAGAAATCGAAACATCTTTAGGAGCCTGCAAAGATACGACTGGGGGTGCTTGTGTGTTGGTCATAAGGATGAATCAGTTATCGGTTATCGGTTATCAGTTATCAGAAGGCAGGTAGCGGTTAGCAGTTAGTGATTAGCGGTTGGCGAATTTGAAAGCTAAGGGATTGTCTTAAAGGAATGGTAATCCTACATATCATCCAAAAGCTAAAAGCTAAAAGCCAATAGCATTTAGCTAACCTACAGTCTCCTCCATTGCCGTCCATCGTTATTGATCAGAGCTTCAGATGCCGTTGGTCCCCAAGTGCCCGCTTCATACTGCGGTACAAGCAGAGGATCGCTAGGAGCTTCCCATACGCTAAGTGCGGGGGTTACCACTTTCCAAGCTGCTTCCACTTCATCGCCGCGAGTAAAGAGGGTTTGATCGCCTAACATACAGTCTAACAAAAGCCGATCGTAAGCATCGGAGCCCTCAATTCCAAAGGTTTTGCCATAGCCAAAGTCCATTTCCACCGATCGCGATCGCAGGTCAGGCCCAGGCATTTTGGCTTCAAATCGCAACGCAATCCCCTCATTCGGTTGAATGCGTAGAGCCAAGACATTGGGACTCACTTGCTTAGCAGCCGATTGAAACAGTAGGTAAGGCACTTCACGAAACTGAATGGCAATTTCACTCACTTTTTTGGGCATGCGTTTCCCTGTGCGCAAATAAAAGGGAACACCCTGCCAACGCCAGTTATCCACCAAAAATTTCATGGCTACATAGGTAGGAACTGTGGAAACTGGATTGACATTCGGTTCTTGGCGATATCCAGGAATCTCTTTGCCCTTCATCCAACCCGAACTATATTGCGCTCTAATACTGGATAAATCAAGATTGCGCGTATCCGCTAACCGCGTTGCTTGAATCACTTTTACTTTTTCCGTGCGCAGGGAATCTGCATCCATCGCGTTAGGAGGTTCCATCGCGGTCAGACAAAAGAGTTGCATCAGGTGATTTTGCACCATGTCCCGCAATGCGCCTGAGTTCTCGTAATATCCTGCTCGATCCTCTACGCCCACAGTTTCAGCAACCGTTATTTGCACGTGATCGACAAATTGACGATTCCATAAAGGCTCAAAAATCGCATTAGCAAATCTCAGCACCAATAAATTTTGAACCGTCTCTTTGCCTAAGTAGTGATCGATACGATAGACCTGACGCTCATCGCAGGCTTTTTGTACGGCACGGTTTAGCTCTTGGCAAGAGGCAAGGTCTCGTCCAAAGGGTTTCTCGATTACCAATCGCGTTTTCACAGGGTCTTTGATCATGCCTGCTTCACCGAGCTTAGCAATCGCCTCTGGGAAAAAGTTAGGAGAGACAGCTAAATAGAAAACGCGATTGCCTCTCGTACCTCGCTCAGAGTCTATTTGCGTCAGGAGTTGATCGAGTTTAAAATAATCATCCAGATTGCCCATATCCACAGGGCAGTAGTACAGACCTTCGGCAAAGTTATCCCAGATTTCCTTTGCACCAATCCCACTTGAAAACTGCTCGACGCCCTCGCGCATCTGCTCTCGAAAAAAGTCGTGACTCCAAGGTCGTCTTGCTACACCTACAATTGTCAGTTCTGGCGGTAATCGTCGCTGCTGTTTTAGATGGTAAATAGCTGGTACCAGCTTTCGCATCGTCAAATCGCCTGATGCCCCAAAGATTACTAAGATTAGCGGCTCAGGTGTCCTCTCTTGCTGTAAGCCAACTCGTAAAGGATTCTCTAATAGCTGAACCATAGGTGACTAGCCTGAATAGTGTTTATTTGGATAGATACAATCAGGATTCTAACCAAGTTCTCGCTAGACCCTTAGCTTTATCGCCTTTTTCTTTAGGTTTAAGCCGTTGTGTCTGAGGCTAAGGAGTTGCCTTGTCAGCTTTACAAGATAATTGATTATATCCAATGAGCTAGGCAAACTGTAAATGTATTGGGTCAGGCACTGGAGTGCTGCCCATACCTAAAACCTAAAAATGTCTGGGGCAACTACAGGGAAATTCCCAAACCTGAAAATATCTAGTAGCCATACCCTCTATAACCTAGCCTAATAACCTAGCCTAAAAAATTTGCAGGTCAAACATTTTTTCCTATATATAGGTCTTGGGATTACTAAACAAATGCCAAGAAAGTATTAATTTTTTATACAATTTTAAGTAAAGATTTATTACTATCCATAGTAAGTATGGATTAGCTTGTGGGAAACCTGTGGAAAACCCCGCTTTTTCTGTGGAAAACCCTACTTTTTCTGTGGAAAAAATAGGCTCTTCTGTGGAAAAGCTTTTATAGGTATTTATACCCTGTGGAAAACTCCCTTAGTTATCCACAGGGTTATCCACAGGCAAAAAACGGGGTTTAGTTGACTCTATATTGATCCCAGAAAGTTTTCCACAATTTCCACAGCCCCTACTACTACTACCAAGAGAATTTATAAAATTTGATCGGAATAATAGAGCGATGCAAAAAAAATGTAAAGCACTAAATCCCTAAAAAACCTGTAGTCACCTCAAAACAACAATGTTAAGATTGGCTCCCACAGGTCAAACTTCTACAAATTCATCACAAACCCTTTAGCTATGCGACTTGTCTGTTCACAAAGCCAACTTACCGCCAACCTTTCACTTGTTAGCCGTGCTGTCGCCTCACGCCCCACACACCCAGTACTAGGCAACATTCGGATTGATGCCGACCACAAGTCGCAGATGCTAGGTTTAATTGCCTTTGACCTCAATTTGGGGATTCAAGTCGGATTTCCTGCTCAAGTGATCGAGGCTGGTTCGATTACCCTCCCAGCTAAGCTACTCAACGACATTGTGTCCCGCCTGCCCGATGAAGAGGTGACCTTGATGGTTGACCCAGGGAAGACGATGGCAATGATTACCTGTGGTTCTGGTCGCTATCAGTTGCACGGCTTGTCGGTTGAAGAGTTTCCCGAACTGCCACAGATTGCTGAGGATGGCGAAACTGCATACCTACCCGTGCAATCGTTGATTGATGGTTTGAATGCTTCTCTGTTTGCGACTTCTAGCGACGAAACCAAGCGTGTCTTGACGGGGGTGCATGTTACCGCCAATGCCGATCGCTTAGAGTTTGCTGCCACCGATGGGCATCGCCTGTCCGTGATTCAGACTAAGTTTCTAGATGTCGATGATGTGCCCGTTGGTAGCGATATTAAAACCAATCTAGAGGTAACCATTCCTGCCAGAGCCTTGCGAGAACTAGAGCGAATTTTGAACCAACAGACTGAAGGTGCGATCGCGGTACGATTTGACCAATCTCAGATGATTTTTCAGTGCGCCAATCAGGTGTTAACCTCGCGCTTGCTCGATGGGGGCTACCCCAACTATCGCCAACTTATCCCCACCCAGTTTGAGCGCCAAGTCACGGTAGAACGCAAAGCCTTAATCTCTGCCCTCGATCGAATTTCGGTGCTAGCCGACCAAAAAAACAACATTGTCAAAATCTCGATTAATGCCACGAGTCAAGAAATTGCCCTGTCTGTAGAAGCACCCGATCTAGCCAATGGTAAAGAATCTCTCCCCGCTCAAGTTTCGGGTGACGATCTAGAAATTGCCTTTAACACCAAATACCTGATGGATGGGTTAAAGGCATTACCCAGTAATGAAATTCAAATTCAACTCAACTCTGCGACGACACCTGTTGTCCTCGTGCCCATCGGCGGTGTGAAAATGAGCTACCTGATCATGCCCGTACAAATTCGCAATTAATTTGGTTAGGAGTTACGATCTACTATGCTCGTGATGGAGCTCTCTGGACTTGTGTATACTCTTTGTAGATACATTTAAGGGCATTAAGGTATCATCATGACCGTACAAATTACAAAGTGGGGTAACAGCCTAGCAGTTCGTATTCCCAAAGCAGTTGCCGAGCTAGCTGAGATTCATGAAGGAACATATATGAGGTTTCAAGTAATTGATGGAGCGATCGTGCTTACACCAGAACCTCGCAAGCGATATTCCCTGAATGAATTACTGGAGGGTATGACTGAAGAGAACCTGCATGGTGAAATTTCTACAGGTGCAATTGTAGGCAATGAGGAATGGTGAAGCTATACATTCCCGATCGCGGTGATATTATTTGGTTGGATTTCAATCCGCAGGCAGGTAAAGAACAATCAGGCCATCGACCCGCTTTTGTTGTATCTCCCCAAGCATATAACAAGATTTCTCATCTGGCGATCGCTTGTCCCGTCACTAGTAAAAGTAAGGGTTGGCGTTTTGAGGTGAAATTAGTTGGTTTGCAGACAGGCGGCGTAATTTTAACCGATCGAATCAAAAGCTTAGATTTGCGTATAAGAAATTCCACCTTTATCGAAAGGGCAAGTGATGAAATTATTAGAGATGTACTGGCAAAAATCGAAGTTTTAGTGACTTAACGTGATTTACTGCAAGGATAGGTTGTAAGCCATACCAAACAGGATCGATTTGAGTCCTTAGTTGTAACTTTTTATGGGTTTATGCGTCAGGCTTTTAAATACTTGTGACTTCAAAAGGTTTTAAAAGCATAGACTTCGTTCTAGAATTGTTTATATGCCCTATCTTCCACCACAACCTGCACCGCCTTTGCATCAGGTCTCTTACGAAGATGTAAGGCAAATACCATCACCACAGCCGCTTCGACAGAAGGCGACAGATTTGCGGTTAGCATCTGTTTCACCCTCCGACTCATCTAAGATTCCGCCGCATGTATATGAAGAGTTGCAAGTTTTCATGCGATCGCTGCCTGCGATCGAGCTAAATCCTAACAACCTCATCGCTCAAAGGGGCATATTAAAGCCCGGTGGGTTGCCTTTACCCAAACCTACCGATAAACTACCACCGCCCCCATTGCCCCCCAAAGGCGATCTGATTAGCGTCACAGCCGACAAGCAAGAATACAACATCAACACGCAGGTATTTGTTGCCACAGGCAATGTGATTGTTCGCTACAAACAGTCAGAACTGAGAGCCGATCGCGTTCAAGTGAATGTGAATACCCAGGATACTACGGCTGACGGTAATGTTTTTTTTACACGCGGCGATCAAAAATTGCGTGGCACGCGCCTAGACTATAACTATGGAACAGTCAAGGGCGTTTTACTCAAGGCTTCAGGCTCAGTCAACCTAGGGACACTCAGTCGTGGGGATGCTGGTCGTTTGCCCTCCGATCGAGCCTCAGGTTCGGCAGTGGTAAATGTGCTTGGTTCGTCGCAGGGAGTGCAAGGGGAAGTGCGTCGCGTTGGGTTTATTGCCGAACGCATTATTCTAGAAAATGATACTTGGGTAGCCGAGAACCTTAGCATTACCAACGATCCATTTACACCCCCCGAACTGCAACTCGTTACCAGCCGTGCCACACTCAAGCCGATTTCACCCACCCAGGATCGACTAGAGGCAGAATCTCCGACTCTGTTGTTTGATGGTGTGTTTTCGCTACCACTTCCTGTTAATAGCGTGGTGCTCGATCGCTTTCAAAGACCTGCTCCAGCTTTGTTTGGTTTCGATCGCCAAGATCGAGGCGGGCTATTTTATCAGCAAAGCTTTAATGTGGTGGCTCAGCCCGATGTTAGTTTGACACTAGCGCCGCAACTGCTGATCCAAAAAGCCTTTAGCAGCCAGCGAGGACTCTTAGCCTTTGACGCAATCGGTTTGGTGGCAAATTTGCAAACAAATCTAGGTGAGGGACAGTCCTTTTCGGCAAACGCAAATTTGTCGGGTTTAGATTTCTCCGATCTACAAAACCAATTGCGGGCAAATGCAAGGTATCAAGCTCAAGTTTTGGGAGATCACACGCTCATTGCTCAATATGCCTATCGCGATCGCTTGTTTAATGGCTCGCTTGGTTTTCAGGATGTCAATAATTCGTTGAGTGTCAATTTATTTTCTCCCGATCGCGTGATTGGAGATACTGGGGTTGTGCTCAACTATCAAGTTGGGGCGCAACTTATTAGTGCTACGCGTGGAGACTTGCAGCCCAATACGGTTGATACCTTGGGGCGAGTACAAAGTGCCGCCGTATTGAGCAAATCGATTCCTCTTTTACGTGGAACTGCCCTACCTGAGGAGCGAGATACGGGCTTAAAATATTCAGCTCGACCCATTGTTCCCGGTTTAGATGCCTATGTCAGCGTTTCTGGCGTATATTCCCTCTATTCCAATGGGGCTAATCAGGGATCTTTATCTGGTACGGTTGGTCTATCGGCAGTTCTTGGCAATTTCTCCAAAGAGTTTTTTGACTATACAGGGCTTAATTTTAGCTATACCCAAGCGCTTGTCAGCGGTCAGTCACCTTTCCTGTTCGATCGGGTAGCAGATACTCAAGTGGTTACCCTAGGGTTCTTACAACAGATCTATGGACCGATTCGGTTTGGGATTCAGCAAAGTTGGAACGTGGGCACTGGTCAGTTGTTTGACTCGGTTTATACCCTGCAATATGACCGTCGCACCTATGCTGTGATCGTGCGCTATAACCCCAATCAGGGGATTGGTGAGTTTGTGATTCGGATTAGCGATTTTAATTGGACAGATACGCCTTCCTCTGGAGTGACACCCGTTCAAGGGGGCATCGAACGAGGCAATTAAAGACATATAGAGAATTTCTCCCTAGATATGGATGTCTGAGCCTTACGACCCGATCGCGGCGATCCAAGTCAAAATTTCTTGATTGACTCTTTCTGGGGCTTCGTCGTGGGCGCAATGCCCCATATCGTCTAGATAGACTAAGTGGGCAAAATTGGAATATTGCACCAGTCGTGCCCCTTCTGAGGGGGGGATGGCTTTATCTTGCGTGCCCCAAAGCATGAGTATGGGAATTTCTAACTCGGTGAGCGCTTGGGTTAAGCTCGGAGAATATCCTGGACGATTTAAGCTCTGCCCTAGTCTGACAAAGGCTTCGGCGGCTTGCGGATCGCGGGCGGGCTTGGCGATGATTTCTACCAGCTCGTCATCAATATGGGTGCGATCGCGGTAGGCAATTTGACCCAACACAAATCGAATCACGGATGGTTGGCGAATAATCTGAAACATTGGCTTGGCAAAAATAGCCGAGGCGAAAGCTTCTAAAGCACTTTTGATCGGGCGTACTGGCTTGGGAACCATTGCCTGTAGGGCTTCGATGTCGGGCAAACTGATCGTGACGACGCCTTTGGCGATTTCGGGATGGGTATGGGCAGCGATCGCTGCCACCAAAGAGCCAATGGAGTTACCGACAAGAATTGTAGGGCGATTGATAAAGGTCTGCCAAAAATCAGCGACTTGTTCTACCCAGAGGTAAATGCTGTAGTCCGTGGGGGGCTTTTCGGAAGCACCAAATCCCACCAAATCAAGGGCATAGACACTGTGATGCTGAGCTAAAGTGGGCATATTATTGCGCCAGTGATCGCCCGATGCACCAAACCCGTGGAGCAAAAGAATCGGCACTGTATGGGGGGTAAGGACTTCAGCCCGTTGAAATGTATATCGCGTCTGCCATCCTCGCCAGACCCAATCTCGATATCGTAAAGAAAGAGCGATCATGGCGCTTTTTGTAACTCTTTTAGCTTTTGCTGGACATCTAATTGTAGTTCACGCGCTTTTAAGTAAATGGTTGTCCCGCTTTTCACTTTTTCCAGTTCGGCATTAATCGAGAACAATGACGCGATCGCGCGATTACGATTTTCTGGGCTGAGCTTAGTGGGGAAGTTTCTCCAAAGATCGGCAATTTGTCGATTTGCTGACTCAACTGCCCTTATTGCCTCCTCTTCATTTTTTATGCGAATTCGGACTTCGATTAAACTGGCACGATATTCAGACAGTAATCTTTGGGCTTCTTTATATCCATCAGGATCTTGAGGGGTAATTTGTTCAAGTTGTCGAATAGATTGCTCCCATAATGTGGAAATTTCGCGCCATCTATCAGCACTATGTGGTGGATTGCGCCCAAGTTCAGCCGCTTTAGTGGATAACTCTAAACCAGCCGTGAGATAAGCATTTGTGCGTTCGTTACCTGCCAACAAACCAGCAATTTCTTGAAACTCACGCTTGGCAGAAACAACTTTCTGTTGGGCAATTTTACCTGCCAAGGTAGTAGAAGGAATTTGGGCTAACTGGTCGATCGCCGCCTGCCATGCTTGAACTGCAATCTTTCTATCTGTTGCTGATTGTGTCTGTTGATACTGGGATTTAGCAGTTGTTAAACCTCGATCGGCGGTCACCAATGTTTGCTGAGCATTTTGCTCTTGAAATACTTTTGCTTCTAGTTGACCTACCTTGACACGGGCTGATTGCAATCCTGCGGGACTAAACCGCCAATCATATCCTACCCATCGATAGGTACTAGAATATTCTGCCCAATCAGCCACAAACCATAGTGGAATTGCATCTAGAGCCGTTTTTCCCTCTTTTAACTTTTCAGAACCACGATCTAGATCCTGTGGACTTGTAGGGGATTCAATCAGTTGTCTTGCTTCTTCAATGTTTGCTAGGGCTTTTTTATAGTTTGCCTCGATCTCCATGTAGCTGGGCACTAGCAAAATTGGAGCATTTTTTGCCACAGGCTGGCGAATTGCAGGGTAGGGTAAGTTGGCGATCGCGATCGCACCCGCAGGAATTCCGAGCAAAACTCCTGTCCAGATCAGCTTATTTAGCCACTTATGGCTAGATTTAGGAATTGGCTTGGTGTTTTTTACTTGTGATGCGGATGCTTGCTGGAGTTCTGCTTCCAACTGAGCTAAGGTTGGGGCGATCGGGGCAGGACTGGGGGCTGGAGAATTTGATGAAGTTTGTGCAGCCGAAGGGTGGCTGCTGGTGGTTGGAGAGGGACTAGCGCTTGAGGCTGGTTGTTGCTTCCCTGACTTAGAAAACCAAGAACTAAGAATGCCCACACTGACTCCTGAAAATTTTCTGATTTCCTAGAGTTTAGCATTGAACCTTGTCTTCACAAAACGACATGAAAAGTAAACTTATTTGTGGATGATTTTGATTTCCTGTGCTAGCATCTTTTGAAAAGCCTGTTTGAGATTACGCAATGGCTAAGGTCTTGGTACTCAATGCTTCCTACGAGCCGCTAAACATTACTAGCTGGCAAAGGGCTGTGGTCTTATTAATTAAGGGTAAAGCAGAGCAAGTCGAGCACAATGGCAAAATGCTCTATCCAGACTTCCCCTTACCCACTGTGATTCGGCTGCTGCACTACATCACGCTTCCTTATAAAGAAGTGCCGCTGACCCGCCGCAATATTTTGCACCGCGATAATCATTCTTGCCAATATTGTGGCTATACGGGTGATGACCTGACCCTCGATCATGTCATTCCCAAGTCGCGCCGTGGTGGTGAAACATGGGACAACATCGTGACTGCCTGTGTGCGCTGCAATGTCAAAAAAGGCAATCGCACGCCCAAAGAAGCCTCCATGCCTTTACGTAAAGCTCCGCGCCGCCCTCATAGCGGCCTTTATTTTGAGGTAACGAAATATTTGCGCAGTGGCGGTCATCAAGAATGGCGTAAGTATCTTATTGGATTGTAACTTCGGTATCGGTCAGCGAGCGAAGTCGAACTGAAGCCATAAGTAAGTCAGTTTGTAACTGTAAAGAAACTATTCAAGCGATCGGTGGCAAAATATAGCCTAATAGCAAGGGGCTAGGAAATCACTATGTCACTCAAAGCAGGAAAAGAAGCACTATTACGGAAGCGCTACACCGAGGCGATCGCGATCCTCTCAGAATATTGTCATGGTCACCCCGATCGCACTGCCAAAGATTACATCCAAGCGCAGATGTGGATGGTCAAAGCCTATCAGAAATCAGGCAGAGCCGATAAAGCGATCGCGATTTGCGAACAATTTGAAGACAATCCCGATCCACAGCTACAACAGTGGTCAAAGAAATCGATTGTCACCCTGCGATCTCAACTCGAAGCCATGCCCGAAGATCGTCTGGAGCGCAATTATGATGTTGCCTCGGTGGTTAAATCCAGTGCCAGTCGCTATCGTAAAACCAACGTTACCCTTGCCTTCGATCGCAAGGCGACCTACATCTTTATCCTAGCAATGTTTGTGACAGTGCTGCTGGTATTTGGTCTGATCTTGGGTGCTTGGTTATGGGGCATTAGCCTCATTAGCCTGACGATTACGTCGGGTTGGTGGATGGTTGCTGGTATCGGTACTGGCGTCATGGGCATTTTGCTGTTTTTCATGTCGCCTTGGATTATCGAGATTACCCAAAAGCAGTATCAACGCACCCAATGGATTACCTTGGCTGACCTCGATCTCAAGAGTCCTGAAGCGGTAGAAATCATTGAGAAGTTCTGCGAAACTAAGAATATTCTCGTACCGAGACTGGGATGGATTGAAGACGATAGCCCTGTGGCTTTTACCTATGGCATTCTGCCTAACTCAGCTCGGCTTGTTGTCAGTCGCGGTCTGTTTCTCAATCTCGATGACGATGAGATTGCCACAGTCTATGCCCAGCAGCTCGCACATATCCAAAATTGGAGCTTCTCTGTCATTACCTTTGCCTCTGCACCAATCCAGATTCTCTATTTGATTTATGTGGCGCTCAGCCGCAAGAGTTATCAAGCCAAACGAGCTAAGAATGTCTTTAAGGTGCTGGCAGCGATCGCCAGTTTCATCCATGCTTGCAGCACCTATTTACTTCTGTTTATCACCAAGAGCAGTACATATCCCTGCGATCGCTTTGCTGCTGAGGTCACTGGCAATCCCAATGCTCTATCCCGCGCCTTGACCAAAATTGCGGGTGGTCTGGTCCAACAAAATCAACTCGGTAAGCCCCCCAATCGCTTGTTAGAATCCACCAGAGCTTTAGGTGTTTGTGACTATCAAACCACGACAGCGATCGGAATCGCGCAAGAGATTCTACATTCAGGCCAATCGGATCAAAATGTCTACCGTGTATTTTTATGGGAATTGTTTAATCCTTGGAGTCGGTGGATAGAATTCCATTCTACGCATCCTTTGATTGGGCGGCGGATTAAGGTGCTGACTGGTTACACCAAACAGTTAGGATTGATTAGCGAATATGATTTCCCCCAATTGCTCAAAGAAGGCAGCAAATTGGATAAAGGCAGACTCTATCGTAACTTTGCCCGCGACCTCTTCATTCAAACGGCTCCCTATACAGGGGTTACTGTGGGCCTGATTGCCGCCAAGCTCCTCTATTGGTGGGTGTACAACAACTGGCTAGTGCTGAGTTTCCCTGCGATCGGGCTGGGCTTGGGATGGATGTTTCAAGGCAGTCTTAGATATCCCAACTTTCGGCGGGTCGTCGATACCGATCTGGTGAGTTTGCTGATCGATCCCTATGCCAGTTCCCTGCATGGGTTACCCGTACAAGTTCCTGGAGAACTGATTGGCTATAGCTCCGATGAGAACTATATCGGTTACGCGCTCAAATTAGAAGATCAGGGCGGGATGATGTACATTCACTATCTACCCAATTTCCGCTCTATGTTTTCGAGTGACAAACTGATGATTCAGAAAATGGAAACCTTGATCGATCAGTCTGTGATTGCTTCGGGTTGGTTTCGGCGCGGTAGTATGCCGATTGTCGATCTGTCAATTTTGCAGCCGATTTTGGGAGAACAAAAACAAGAACGCAACTCGCTGACTAGCTATCATCAATTTTGGAATAACATCCTGAGTTCGGCGATCGTGTTATTGGGGTTACTGATCTTGATTTCTACTTCGCCTTTATTCTAGTTGTCATTACTAGTTGCCATTATTTGTTTAAGCATGAACTATCTCTATTTACATGGCTTCGCTTCGGGACCACAATCTCAAAAAGCTAAGTTTTTGCAGAACCAGTTCGCCAAAATCGGTCTGACCCTGCCTGTCCCCGATCTGAATCTGGGGGATTTTACCCAAATCACGCTCTCAGCGCAGTTGCAATATTTAAATCGAGAGTTTGGCGATCGCCCACTGATTGCGATCGGATCGAGTTTAGGCGGTTTTTTAGCTTTACAAATGGCGATTGCGAATCCCCAGATTGAGAAGTTGGTTTTACTCGCCCCTGCCTTTGAGTTTGGGCAACGACTAGCGGAGGGCTTGGGTGCAGAAGCGATCGCGCAATGGCAAGCAACTGGGAGTCGAGACTTCTTTCACTATAGTTTAAATCGCCAACTTCCCCTGAAGTATGAGTTTTTTGCCGATGCTCAAACCTATGCTGGTAAGACTCTGAACCGTAATATCCCTATTTTAATTATTCACGGCTTGCAGGATGAGGTGATTCCATTTCAACTCAGTCAAGCCTTTGCAGAGTCTCATCCAGATGTGACCCTGCGGCTGGTGGAAAGCGATCATAGCCTTGGTGGCGAGATGCTGGGCTATATCTGGCAAGAAACTGCTAGTTTTTTAGATTTATAGAATTTTAGGATCTCGCGATTGATTCTTTGGTTAAGATAAAGCTATTGCACCTTACTCTAAATCTGTTATGTCTGAACGCCTGAAGTTTTTTCGCAAGCTGATGGCAGCCTTTGAAGGCACTGCCGATCCTCGTCGTGCGATCGAAAAGGGCTATTATATTGCACCACCGCATAATTTGATTGCCGAAGAAATTGCTGGACGCTGTGCGCTTCGTCCTTCTTCCGCACATTTACTATTTGGTGGTATTGGCTCTGGCAAAACAACCCAACTGCTTGTCGTGCGCGATCGCCTCAATGAAATAGAAGACATTCATGCCATATATATTGATGTTAGTCTCTACACTGATATTTCAGATCTTCAACCTAGAGCTTTAGTTGTAATCGCTGGACTAGAAATTGCCCAACTTTTAGGAGCGAATAGCGATCCAGAATTGCAGGAAAGTAGGCAAATAATTGAAAAAAGAGCGTATGGATATAAGGAAACTCGTTTTATTAACTCAATAACTAGTTCGTTATCTTTGGTAATTAATGGAGGCGAACAACTTATTCATCATAAAGGGTTACTTTCTACCGAAAAGCGCGAAACAGATAGCAGACTCTTGCAAGCTTTCTTACATCTAAAGAATGCTGCTTCACAAAGATTAGGGGAAATAGTTTTTATCTTTGATGGACTAGATCGATTAAATAATACACAAACCTTTCTTCATTCTGCTTTGAATGATGTTCTCGAACTTGCAAAAGATGGTGTTGGAGTGATTGTCGTTGGGTCTACCCCCACAGTTTACAGTCAAGATAGAGAGAATATTGAACGTTTTGCAAGTCATTCATACTATTTGTCATACCTAAATGTAACTGAAGATATTGAAGCAAAACAGTTTTTTGAGAATATTTTTACAGTTCGAGATCCAGAGGGCGTTATTACTCCAGAAGCTAGAGAACTTCTCATCACATCATCAGGTGGTGTCTTGCGCGATTTAATGTCTTTAACACAGGCTGCTATTCAGGAAGCCTATGTAGATAGTTCAGACTCCATTGAAGAAAAACATATTACCAATGCAGCCTCGTCACTTGCTAGATCGAAAATACTTGGTTTATCTGATCCGAGCTTAGAAATCTTGCAGCAAGTTATGCAAGATGTAGTATTTTATCCTAGGACAAAAGAAGCTTTTCAGTTATTACTAACTGGTCATATTCTTGAGTATAGATATCCAAAGCGAGGTTTTGTAATTCATCCAATTCTAGTGCCAGTAATTCAAAATTTAACTTCAAGTGCTTCCCATGTTGCTTCTTAAGCCTGTCTCTTTAGGGGAATTTTTGCAAAGGGTTGGTTCTCTATCTGACAGTAATATCTGGATTGCGCTTGTCGTTGATTCAAAAGATATTCAAGTAGCAGTTGATGATTTGCAAGACACGATAGAGATTTTTACTGAATGCGAAACAGGAATTATCTCTGGTGAAAATGGTGCGCGTGAATTGATCGATCGCGTTGTTGATGCTACACAAGACTATCTGTTGTTCTGGCAGTTAGAAATGTGGCAACCTGAGGAATGGAGAGCTTTTGATGCATTGAGAAGTCGTCTTGATAAAGGGAAAAAAGGAGGCTTGCTAGTTCTCTCTTTAGATACTGCTAAAACTATGCTTGCGAATGCTCCGAACTTTGTCAGTTGGCTGGGGGCTAACATCTATGATTTTGCTAAGGATGTAGAAATATTGACGCAGGAAGAAGGAGAAAAGAGGCTTGTTGCTCTACGTGAATGGGCTGGAAAGTCAGATGCAGAGGTGATTGCAATGGCAGAGAACCAAATACTCCCTACCGATCCTGAATATGGAGAATGGTTGATTTTGTTAAATCGGGGGGAATTGCTTGAGCGGCAAAAATAGTTGGGAGAAATTTTGTGCAGAAATTCAACAGCGTTCCCAAAGCGCTATATGTCTAGAAATAAAAAGCTCAAAACGCCTACGGGCTGAGATTCTAAAATGTCTTACAATGGCTAGCAATGAGGGGATTCTGACTGCCAAATTGCATGACATTGAGAGATTACTCAAATTGCGGGAGTCTAGTGAAATTCCAAGCAAAGGCTATTTTGAGATTATGGGAGGGGACAAGAATTTTCACCGCGATCGCAATATTCCACACTTTAAACGACATGATGGCTGTTGGTTTGATTTCGCAATTACGATTGACGAAACGAAATCTCCTGCTCAGATTATTGGATTTGACTTTGAAATTCGCTTCCCCGAAAGTTGCTCTGCTTCTTTCCTAAGATTCGATCTAAACCTACCTGGACACGACAACGAGGAACGACAAATGCGTTTCCATGCGCATCCGAGTAGTGACGACATTATGATTCATAGTCCTCCAATGACTCCACTTGAGATTCTACATTTGTTTTTGTACGGACTGGAACTTCCCAAAAAGCCTCGTTCAAATTAGCGATCGCAACTCATTTGATGTAATTTTTTCCGATGTCAAGCTATAAAAGTTGTCGTTTTCGCACACGATCGCTCTTTGCTTCATCGCGATCGTGTGCCAGAATGAGCAAAATTAGTCTACCTGTCTTTATGGATGCTCGGGAAATCTTGCATAAAAGCCTAGTCCGTCTGAGGCAACCGCTTAAACCTTTTCTGCTCTTGCTTTTCCTTTTATCCTTCATTGCTGTATTGCTGACGAGTAGTTTTGCACCACTTGTGCAGGATCGCTTTCCAGCTTTTGCACAGGCTCCTCGTCAAGAAATTCGCGGTGTTTGGCTGACCACAAATGACTTTGATGTTTTAACCGATCGCACCAAATTACAGGAAGCCGTGACCCAATTGCGGCAGCTAAATTTCAACACCATCTATCCTGTGGTTTGGAATAGTGGCTATGTCATGTATCCCAGCGCGGTGGCGCAACGTGTTGGCAATCAGCCCTTTGTCTATCGCGGCACAGATGGGCAGGATATTCTTGCAGAAGCGATCGCATTGGGGCATCGCCAAGATCTGCTGGTAATTCCTTGGTTTGAGTATGGATTTATGGCTCCACCAACGTCCGAACTGGTCGAGCAGCATCCCAACTGGTTTACCCAAAAGCGAGATGGTACCAACACATCCATCAGTGGTGCTGGTGAAGTGATGTGGCTCAATCCATTTCATCCAGAGGTGCAACAGTTTATGACTGACCTCGTACTGGAGACGATTACCCAATATGATGCCGATGGTGTTCAGTTTGACGATCACATGGCTCTACCCAAAGAATTTGGCTACGATCGCTACACGCTCGCTTTGTACAACCAAGAAACGCATAAAAATGCTCCAGCGAATCCCAGCGATCTAGCATGGGTAAAGTGGCGGGCGAATAAACTTACAGCATTTATGGTGAAACTCAGCAAAGCTGTGAAAGCGAAGAAGCCCCAAGCGATTTTTTCTGTCTCACCCAACCACTATGTCCAAGCCTACAATGAATATCTACAGGACTGGCCAGATTGGGTACGACAAAATGCTGTAGATGAGATTGTAATGCAGGTATATCGGAACGATTTCTACAGTTTTTTGGAACAGATTACCCTACCTGAACTTCAAGAATCACAGAAAAAGATTTCCACAGGTGTTGGGATTCTCACGGGTTTAAGGAATAGTCCCACTTCAATGCCACAAATCTTTTCGCAGGTTCGTGCTGCTCAAGAGCGCGGTCTAGGGATTTCCTTTTTTTACTACAAGAGTCTTTGGGACTACGGCCCAGAAGCGATCGCTCAGCGCCAATCCGATTTTAAAGCACTCTTTCCCTATCCAGCCTTTCGCTCTGCAATCAAGTAAAGTAAAAATTCACATGTTAAAGCCTGCAAATCGTTGGTTCGCTTGGTTCTTATCTTCAGGTTGCATCCTGTGCCTGCTGTATTTACTGGTGGTGAGCGGCGATCTTGCTTGGTTTTCTCTGCACAATGCTCCCCCTGCTTGGGATCAAGGCGATCACCTCACAAAAGCGATGAATTTTTGGCGAGTCTGGCAATCTACAGATCGCTTTTCACCGACATGGTGGACAGAACTCTGGCAGCAGGCTCCCACCCAACGCGCTCCTCTTGTCTATTTATTCACAGTTCCAATTTTGCAATGGATTGGACAAAGTTTTCCCATTGCGACCTGTGTGAATTTTCTGTTTACAGGAATCTTGCTCGTTTCGGTCTATTTCTTGGGCAAGCATTTCTTCTCATCTAAAGTGGGTGTTTGGGCAGCAATTTTTTGTGCGATCGCGCCGATTATGGTCTTTTTGCGCACCGACTATTTACTCGACTATCCACTCGCTGCAGTTGTCACATTTACTTACTTGAGTTTCACCAAATGGCGAGATGCCGATCGCCATTGGCAGCGCTGGTTATGGACTGCGATCGCAGGTGTTGCCTTGGGTTGTTGCTTGCTGACTCGAACCTCCAGCATACTTTTTGTGGTAATTCCTCTGCTTTGGCTGGTGGGGGGGACAATCTGGCGGCGACAGTGGGGACGTTGCTTGCAGTTACTGCTATTGTTTGCGATCGCTTGGTGGACGATTAGCGGTTGGTTTACAACTAACTGGCTGACGATTGTTAGCACAACTGTGGAGTCGAATGCCCATGGAAAAATTTACCGCAACGATCCTCAAGCAAATAGCCTGTCTGGTTGGATCTACTACGCTCAAGTACTCCCTGAAATGTTCTCTCCCGTATTATTCTTTGCTTGCCTGGGATGTTGGGGTATTTTCTTGGGGCGTTGGGTTTGGCAGAAGTTTCCTCTATCAAAACCTGCGATCGAAGATGAGTCAAAAGATGCCACAGCATTAGAAGCTATCCAACCAGCAAGCCCAAAAAGAAGAACTTGGCGATGGCTGGCAGTTCTGGTTCTTGGTACTTATCTGTTGGGTAGTCTTGGCGCAAATAAGCAGCCAAGGCTACTCTTACCTTACTTACCCATTCTCGCGATCGTTTTAGCCTATGGGTTTACCTTGGGGGTAGGGATATGGTGGCGGGGTTTTCGCTGGCTCTCTGTGGCTCTTGCCACCTTATCGGTATTTATCCATCAATTTCCCATCTCCGCTGGTTTGGGCATCGTTGGTCAAACCCATTTTCCCTATACAGGAGCAGCCTATCCCAATGCGGAAGTCATTCGCACGATTCAACAACAGCAGCCCTATCTCCGTTCGACATTGGGCGTTTTGACGAATACTGCGGAGCTGAACCCGATGAATTTTGATTTTTTTGGGGCATCGATGGGATTTCAGGTCTATGGTAGACAGATTGGTTTTCACCCCGAGCAAGCAGAACAAGATGCGCGATCGCTCAATTGGTATGTTACCAAAACGGAAGATCAGGGAGCCTATGGCAGCATCGAAGCAGGACAGGTTGCGCTCAAAGAAAAACTGGAGCGCAGTTCAGATCTCCAAATTGTGCAGCAGTGGAAATTACCTGATGGCAGTCAGTTACGCTTACATCGACGATCGCAACTACCCATTACCGTTACGCCTTTGCAGGGGAATCCTGAGAGCGCACAATTGCAATTGATATCTGTCAATGTTCCGCAGCAGGCACAAAGCGGTCAGCCGATTCCTATCACTTACACATGGCAAGGGAATTGGAAAACCCTGAAAAACAGCATCGTTTTACTGACATGGCAACAGCAAAATGGTACTGCCTATTGGATTCACGACCATGCGATCGCTTTTGGTAATCTTCAGCAAAACTTAAAAGCCGAGCCGTTGACGGGAGAATTTCGTGTGGTCGAAAGCACGGCTATGCTGCCGCCCAAGTCGCTTCCCGATGGGATGTATCTGCTCAAGGCGACAGTTTTAGATCGTCAAACAGGAGCCGCTTCGCCCCTAACAATTTCATCGGTTCCAATTCAGCTTTCAGGGCAAACTCAACGTTCAGTTCAAACCCAGATTTCAGCTATGGCAAAAGCATCCCCTATGCCAGAGCTCGATCTGCTGACACAACTGCGCCAGTTGTCCATGCAACTTCCATTGGGAAAAATCGATCCAGTATTTAAGCAACTGGCGATTATCAATCAATACGATCCCGATCAGAACTATGTCTTACAGGCAGAACAAAGTTTAGCCTACCGTTTGCAGCAAATCTCAGCTTCTGACTCCAACAGTCTTACTTCGCTATACAATCTGGCATTTAGCTATATTTTGCAACGTAAAGCACCACAAGCGATCGCCACCTTCACCCGAATCACTCAAGTTGCCGATCCCACCAATGCATGGGGTTGGGCTTATTTAGGGTTTGTGCATCTCTATAACTTTCAGCCTCAGGCAGCCGAAGCAGCTTTGGAGAAAGCCATCGCATTAAATCCCAATATCCCTGAGTTAAAGACTTTGCGAATCGTCTCCGCTGCAATGAATTTCAACATTCCCTTAGCTTGGGAGCGCTACCAAGCAGAACGCAAACCTAGTACAGCAGGGCGGAAATAGGGCTACCCTATAGAAGGTGAGCTAAATGAAA
>NZ_JAZBJZ010000019.1:0-58781 GCF_036349135.1 Tumidithrix elongata BACA0141 | reverse complement strand
ACACAACTTCCCTCTCGACTTGGCTGCTGTTGATGTTGCTCCTGTGGCTCTAACTACTCCTGCGATCAACGGTTAATTCATTCGATAGTTTAGTCTCTGATTAGAAAAATAAAAAAGCTCTCCGAAAGGAGGGCTTTTTTGTAATGTCAGGGATGGAATACAATAAGCGATCGCTTTTTTCTGCTGTTTCCTTATTGATCGCGATTGCGTGCCACTTTGGCTGAGTGGTAGGTCGCACCGTCATCGTAGTTGATTTTAGTGGTTTGTTAGCTGAGTTAAGGCATTAAAGTTATTTGAGGGGGAAGTCGATTACAAATAACGGTAGTGCTCAAGATGTAATGATAGAGAGGTAGAGTTTCTTGGTACGGCTCTCTCACTAGAATCGCTCGTGTAGTAGTAAAAGTCTCTGAATGCTGCAAACCTCCGTCAATGAAAAATATGCTCAGGTGCCTCGTAAGTTACAGGTGTCATCAAAAAAAGGGCGACTGACGATTCAGTGTGATGAGTTATGGTCTTTAGCAGATCGCATTTAGCCTTTCCCATCCAAGGGTTTAGCCTATGCCAAACGAAGTCTATTTGGGAATTTTAATCACGATCGTCAGTCCATGCAGGTAGGTGAAGTAATTGGATACACCATTCTCTTGGACTACGGTAAATCCTTTTTGCTTAAATTCGAGCGACTTGACCGAAAGAGGAGCCTCTAGTCCGCCTTCTGGTTTCACCACAATCGGAATTGGCTTATCAATTTTTGCAGTCAATTTTGGATCGTGAAATAAAAAATATCCAGCACCAAGACCGATCGCCACACCAGCAGCAGCCGTGAGGAAATATTTGAGCATAGGGACTAATTTCGTATTTTTCCCCACCATACAATAATTCTTAAGCCTCGTAAATCAGCTCATTTTAAACTGCGGCATGAATCATCAAAGTATGAAGTGCTTATTGACATCAGGAGGGAAAACGATCCGCAAATTTAAGCTACTCGAATTCATCAAGAGATTACCACTACTAAATTAGATGGACTTTCTGAGTCATAACAGCAGTATTGCAAGTTGGATAGTTTAAAATCAGAAAAAAGGGCACAGTTATGAATACATCTGTGAAGACAGCCAAAGTCTATGACGAAATCATCGACTTTATTGCTGCTGGTACTACTCCCCAAAGCGTCATTGATTTTCGCCTCTCTGAAACCGCACAAGAACGTTTAGAGGACTTAATCTACGGTGCTAAAAACAATGAGCTTACAAAAGAAGATAAGCAAGAGTTAGATCGCTTTTTAACACTAGAACACATTATGACTCTAGCCAAAGCCAAAGCACATAAGCTCTTGCTCACCAACGCTGGAACTAAGCAAAATGCATAGACCATATATTCGTGTTGAACTGCGTCGTTTAGTCATTGAACGAGCCGATCGCCTCTGTGAATATTGCTTGATTTCTTCAGTAGATAGATCGTCTGGCTGTCAAGTCGATCACATCATCAGTGTTAAACATGGTGGAGCCACAACACCCGACAATCTTTGTTATGCCTGTACATTCTGCAACCTGCAAAAAGGAACAGATCTAGGCTCTATTAACTGGCGCAATGGAGAGCTTGTCAGGTTCTTTAATCCCCGCAGAGACTTTTGGGGAGAACACTTTCAACTAAATGGGGCAGTGATTCAATCAACTACAGATATTGGCGAAGTGACCGCACGGATTCTTGATTTCAATAACGACGAACGCATTCTAGAGCGAGAAACATTGATAGAAATCGCTCGATATCCCATAGCTGCCGCACAAAAAAGAATGAGCAAATAGTTCATCAAAATATGAAACGCTTACTGATTTTAGGCGGAACAGGCGACGCGATCGCTTTAGCAGACAAAGCCACAAAGATTCCAAAGCTTGAAACGATCAGTTCTCTCGCAGGTCGCACGCAAAACCCGATCGCACCCATAGGAAATGTCAGAATAGGCGGATTTGGTGGAGAGGATGGACTCACAGCCTACTTGCAAGACAACCACATCGATTTACTGATTGACGCTACCCATCCCTTTGCCGCCCAGATTTCCGCCCATGCTGCCACCGCCACCGCTACCTGTGGAATCCCGCATCTCATCCTCGTTCGTCCCCCATGGCAAAAGCAAACAGGCGATCGCTGGATTGAAGTTGAAAGTCATACTGCCGCTGCCCAAGCCTTATCCGAATTTGCAGGAAATTCTCCAAAGCGCGTCTTCCTCACGATCGGCAGACAGGAACTCGCAGCCTTTGCCGATCTCGATTCCATTTGGTTCTTAATGCGCGCGATCGATCCACCTGCCGCCAACGTTAAAGTTCCTCATGGCAAGCTGCACTTGAAACGAGGCCCATTTACCCTCGAAAGCGAACGCAGTCTGCTGATCGAATATCAGATCGATGCGATCGTCAGCAAAAATAGTGGTGGCGATGCCACCTGTGCCAAGATCGTTGCTGCTAGAGAATTAGGAATTCCCGTTGTTATCATTCAACGCCCACCGATCCCATCCGTCGAGCAGGTTGATAGTGTAGACACAGCGATCGCATGGCTAATGGAACAACTTGTCCAATGAATCTCCTGCGCACAAGCAAGGAGACTTTCAGATTCTCTTCCCTTATTTAGGGGGATCTGGGGGGATCGTATCGCCTTGGCGTATAAACCCAAACCTTTCCATCCTTACGTGAAATGGTGCGGGTCTGACTCGAACCAATAATAATCAGGGTTCGCATATCGGCATCTTCGGGCTTAAAATTGCCGAGCGTGCAGACTTGAACCGCTTGCTTAGGTCTACCAAGATTACGAGCCAATACCACAGGCGTTTCAGGCGATCGCCGCTGCAATAAAATCTCTTTTGCTTTGCCTAACTGCCAAGTCCGCTGTTTTGAAACGGGATTGTAAAAAGCGATCGCAAAATCTGCCTCAGCCACTGCGGCAATTCTTTGCTCGATTACCGACCAAGGCTTGAGCAGATCGGAGAGGGAAATTGCACAAAAGTCATGCCCAAGGGGTGCACCCACCTGAGCTGCCGCCGCCTGCATCGCAGAGATGCCAGGTTCGACACGAATATCAATCGGTTCCCATTCGGGTTTGGCTTCCTGTTCCAACACCTCAAATACCGCTGCTGCCATCGCAAAAATTCCAGGGTCGCCAGAGGAAACCACAGCGACGGATTTTCCTGTGGCGGCGAGGTCAAGCGCAAATCTGGCTCGATCTAGTTCTTCGCGGTTATCTGAGTCGTGACGTTGTTGCCCAGCATGTAAGGAACCTGCTAAATCGAGATAGAACTTATAGCCGACCCAATCCGTTGCCGATCGCAGGACGGCTTTCACTTCAGGCGACATCCATTCTGGCTTGCCTGGTCCCGTACCGACAATCGTGAGTTTACCTCGCGATGCCGTTGCACCGTTTGTAGGATGATAGACTAAACAATTAGGCGTGGGCGGAACAATTTCTTCCGTGACACGAATGAGCAATTCACCATCGTCGGTAATCGGTAGCTTGCTTTGGCGCAACCAAGGGGCTTCTCCCTCTAAGCGCAGGGTTGCACCAGCGAGTAGATCGGCAATAAACTTCTTGGCATCCTCTGGATTTGCCAGCCTATATCCCTGTGGAGGATTCAGCAATGTCGTGCGAAATCGGATATCTCCCGTTGTCGTAATTGCGGGTTCAATCCCCAGCGCGTCAGCAATTTGACGCGCTAGATCGTTCACGCCATGCAAACCGCCCAGTAAAGGCACAACAGCACTGCCATCTTCGGCAACGGCTAAGACGGGTGGCTCAGAACGCTTATCGGTCAAAAGCGGTGCGAGGGTACGAATCAGAATGCCTGCGGCACAGATACCCACAATTGGTGTTCCTTTAGCAAACAGTTCCCGTAGCGTTTCGCCGAAATCGCTGAAGCTGATATCCACACCCTCTGTTCGCCCCACCAAGCCATAGAGAATGGAATTGGGTAGAGCAGCCATGAATTGCCTTGCTGTGGGAACGCTATTTTGCCCAAGCACCACGACTGCAAGCGTTGGAAAGACAGGATCTGAAGGCTTCATGACACTGACTTTTGTTGACTGGGGATCACAACTAGCGACCAATAGGGAACTTCGGCGGGATCGACTTCCGCGATCGCTACAATTCTTTGATTTGGCATCGTCGCCCGTTCGATATACAGTGCCCTTGAGAATAATCCCAACTCTACGAGGACATCCCGCACTTTACTGAAGTGACGACCTAGTTTGATGATCACTGCACAGTCAGCAACCGCAAGGCGATCGCGTAAAACTTCGGCTGAGAGCGTCGCAGGCATAATGCTCAATACATCATCGCGATAGGTCAAAGGAACTCCCAATGCCGATGCACTCGCCATTGTAGAAGAAATTCCTGGAACGACTTCTGTTTTAAACTGCCCTGACAAGCGATTAAATAGATACATAAAGGAGCCATATAGAAATGGTTCTCCTTCACACAGGACTGCCACATCTTGACCGTTACTGAGATAACCTGCCAATTTTTCGGCAGCTAGATCGTAGTAGGGTTGAGAAGAGCGAACTGGACTAAAGGGCAGGGGCAAGGGAATTTCGATTTGATCGGCACGCAGACAGTCGGCGACGATCGCTCTCGCTAACACCTTACCATTTTCCATGGTGGGATAGGCAATCACGGGTACTGATTGTAAAATTCGATAGGCTTTGAGTGTGATCAGCTCTGGATCGCCCGGACCAATCCCCAAGCCATAGAGGCGACCTGTTTGAGGAGTGCGATCGTGCTCTCCATCAGCAGCATTTATCTCAGGATTTATCTCTGGATCTATCTCGGAGTCGATCATTATGAATTCTCACTTGTTAATGCATTTACAATTTCCTTGCCGACTTCTCTGGAATCGTCACGATCGCTCAATCCCAAATTAAAGAGTTCCTGCAACTGGGGAATAGAATAACCATCTACAAACTGTCTGAAGGATGGACTAAACGGCGTTTGGGGCGACAGATTTACATCCGGCGATCGCTGCTGTTGATACACCTGCAACATCCGTTCCACAACCACAGGAATTTCCTCGACGGGCACTGCTCGCAATAGCGGTCGTCCAAAGGATGAATTCAGGAATTTATCTCTTGCTCCCACATAAATGTCATAGGCTTCGAGCGATCGCTCCTCCTTGACAATCTCAGTTCCCACCAAGGCAATGTCACTGTGCCGATACTGAGCGCAGGACTTAGTACAACCACTAAAATGAATCTCGATCGGTCGATCTAGGCTCACTTGAGACTCTAAAGTTTTCACGAGTTCTAGAGCATGGTCTTGGGTATGGGTCGCGGCTGACGCACAGCCCCCTCGTCCCGTACAGGAAACCATGGCACTATCTAAGCGCGTAGCTGACCAGTGCAGCCCCAAGTCAGCAATCTCTGTTTGTAGAGCCAGTAGGCGATCGCTGGGAATATTTGCGATCAGAATATTTTGCCAAGGGGTTAACCGCAATTCCCCACCACCATAGGTTTGCGCTAGCACTGCTAAGCGACGTAACTGGGAAGATGTGACGCGCCCAAGGGGCAAGGCAATTCCCAAATAAAACAGGTTTGGCTGAGATTGGGCGTGACTACCAAGATGCGCGAAGGGTTTGTCAAAGGATTCGTCAGCGATCGCCTCTGGGGAAGCTTCACTCCTTGTTAGAGGAAAAGATAGAAGTTGTTGCACCCGTTCCAAATAATGCTCTACGCCCCAATCGGATAAAAGATGGCGCAGACGGGGCTTACGATTGCTGGGATAGGCTTCACGTTTCAGATCGATATAGTCCAGATACACTTGAGCGAGGGCGGCTAACAGAGACACCGTTCGCTCTGGCGGGATCGCAACGTTTGTCATGCCTGTGCGATCGGCTTCTACATTCAAATGTAGCCGAAACAAAATCCCTGAAGCATCGCCCAATTCCTGATTATTTATTTGCTCGGCTTTTTGCTCGGCGACGAAGGTAATATCATTGCGAAGATGTCGGACTGAAACGGATTCCCCGCCATCAAAGCAAACACTAAACTTAGGGGATAGGTTGACTAGTTCGAGGTGGGTTTGCAAATAGTCATCCCAAGCCTTTACCAAAGGACGAACATCAAGCAGACTCTGGGGATCGATCCCTGCCGTAGGACTTATCATCATATTGCGAATCGGATCGATGCCGATCTCGCGAGGCGCTAAACCCAAGGTTTGTAAGTGGCGAAAGCTTTCTGGGGCGATCGCTGTCTGAACCCCTCGAATTTGGAGATTGGCGCGATTGGTCACTTGGACATAACCATCCCCATAGCGCTCGGTCAGGTCGGCGATCGCTTCACACTGCGGCTGGTCGAGAATTCCTCCCACAACCCGCATACGCATCAAAACGCCATCTTTGGCAACGGAACCATAAAATAAGCCTGGGCAGATTGGTAATTTCGCGTTTATATCAATCTGCAATTCGGGTATTTGTTTAGAATGTGACAACGAACTATCTCCTCCCTGTGCGACGCAGGGAACTAAGATTCAAACATTAAGCATCAAACACTTAGAGGATCGGCATTCTGGCTTTTACAGTTGCGGCACAGCGTCGGAATCACACCAAACTTTCCCGTCCCCCAGTCTTTGAAACCTATCACAAGCTGACTACCAAAAGCCTGCGATCGGCACTTTTCTTAACGAAATCTTGGGTCATATTGTAATTTTTCAGCCTTCACAGCAAGAAAACCAGAAATTCATCGGGTAGTTAGATGAACTTAATTTTTTGAGCGGCATATAAGCACATGCGTAAAAGCACCAAGCCTTCTTTAAAGTGGGCAATATTAGATTGTCCATAGGTGCGAGGCTGATACCTTACAGGCACTTCCACAATATGTAGACCTAGCTTTGCCGCCCCAAACAGCAAATCAAAGTCCCCAAATGGATCGAAGTCCCCAAAATAGCTGCGATTGGCGACGATGCGTTCGTAGTCAGAGCGCCATAACACCTTTGTTCCACATAGGGTGTCTTTGAGCGATTGTCCAAGTAAATATGAGAATGCCCTAGCAAAGAATTTATTCGCCAACGTATTCAACCAAGGCATCGCCTTTCCAGATCGAGGGTAAACTAGTCGAGAACCATTAATAAATTCGCCTCTACCCAGTGCGATAACTTGAACAAATTGAGGTAAGTCTTCGGGCTGAACAGTTAAGTCGGCATCGAGAATCATCAGAATGTCGCCCGTTGCCTCGGCAAATCCCAATCTCACAGCATCGGCTTTCCCCTTGCCTTTTTGCTGCATGATTTTAAAGGAGAACTGTCCGGAACCATTCTCTTCTTCCACTCTTTGCGTTTCAACAACAACTCGTTGAATCTCTTCCCAAGTATTATCTTGCGAGTGACCTTCCACAAAAATAATTTCTGTATGTTTGCCCAATGCAGGCATGCGATCTACAGCAGCTTGAATATTTCCTGCTTCATTTCGCGCTGGGATCACCACGGTTACTGAGTAGTTAGCGATCGCCTCGGTAGCGCTGGAAATTGAAGGGCGGGCAATAATATAGTTCGTGAGGTTGAGATTATCAATGATTGGCAGTTGGCAAATATAACGGTTGATAAAGTTCGCAAGCAACGGAATCCACTTTGGGAAAAGGAATCGCTTCCCAATCTTAACCGTACTATAACCAGTAACCATCAGTAAGTTCAGTACATCATGTTGGGAAAGCCAATTTTGTGGAGGTTGCGGACGTCGTTGTCCGATCAGTTCGGCAAAATGTAGAAGACCCTCCCATTGATAATTATGGAAGACAAGAACGATCCGCGTGCGCGGATGGCAAAAGGCTTGGAGGCGATCGAGTACTGACTGAATATCGTTGAGATAACCCAGAACCCCTGCTAGCAGAATAAAATCAAATTTCTCTGAGTTTAAATCTTCTGGTGTGAGAGTTTCGGCATCAAGACAGTAAAAACTTAAGCCAGAAGTCTGAGATTCCTGATGGCTGGTTTGAGACTTATCTTTGGCGATCTCAATAGCAGATGGGGAAAAGTCAATACCTACACCTAAGCTTGGCTTTACCGCAGCAAGTAGACTTCCCGTACCACAGCCAACTTCTAGGACTTTACTGCCCTTGGGAACCAAGTATTGGTGTAACTTTTGGATATCTCTATAGTAATAACGGTTGCGATCGCTCCACCGATCTAAATCAGGCGCAATTTGCTCAAAATATAACTGAATCTTGTCTTTAAACTTATCCATCAACTTAAAAATTATTCACTTATCTTGCACAAGCTTTGTAGAAACACGATTTTGAGTGTAACTCAATTCATCCCTTGCAAGACATTGATAAAATATGAATGAGCGATCGCCTAGGTTGTTTTACGGGCAGTTTTCAGTTTCTCCCTAATCACTTCTTACGTGAGATAGGGGCATAGCCTGTTCAAGTTTTAAATTCTTAACCTTGGAAATCTTCTTAAAAAATTGGGTTAATGGTTGTTTTGACATGGTTAACCCAATTCCTGAGAGTTAAATACACTTTTTCGGTAAACTAGAAAGTTACTTAACCGTTTTAAATTTTTACATTCAGGGGTAATCAAGCATTGCGTAAGATCGTCATTGCTGGCAACTGGAAAATGTACAAAACCCAGTCTGAAGCAAAAGCCTTTTTTGCTGAATTCCCAGCACAGCTTAACGCTACAGCAAAAGCCGCAAGCGTAACCAACCAGCAAATCCTTATTTGTGTCCCATTTACCGATCTAGCGATTTCGCAAGTAGTCGCAAGTTCGGTCACATCACCTAGCATCCATATCGGCGCCCAGAACCTGCATTGGACCGATTGTGGCGCATTCACCGGTGAAATTGCCGCCCCCATGCTGGTTGAATTGGGGATCAAGTTTGCGATCGTTGGTCATAGTGAGCGACGACAGTTTTTTGGTGAAACCGACGAAACGGTAAACAAAAGGTTAAAAGCCGCTCAAAAGCACGGTATCACTCCCATCTTATGTGTGGGAGAAAGCAAGCAACAACGTGATGCCAATGAAACCGAAGCATGGATCTTTTCTCAGTTAGAATATGGACTGAAAGAAGTCGATCAGCAAAATTTGATTATTGCCTATGAGCCAATCTGGGCGATCGGTACAGGAGACACCTGTGAAACTGCCGAAGCCAATCGCGTGATTCGTTTAATTCGCAGCAAACTGAGCAATCCTGATGTCACAATTCAGTATGGTGGTTCAGTAAAACCTGAGAATATTGACGAAATCATGGCACAACCTGAAATTGATGGTGTGTTAGTGGGTGGCGCAAGCCTTGATGCCACAGGCTTTGCTCGCATTGTCAACTACCAAAGTCCCTAAACCCATCCTGCAATATTCAAGCTTAACCACAGATACAGCACCCCAATAAAAACTTAACTCAAGAAAATTTGCTGTTAAAAAATTGACTTAATTTAGCATATTTTGTTAAGATGATGTGCTGTTGATTTACACTATAAAACCGCAAGCACAATAAACTTTTATGCCCACTATCCAGCAGCTCATTCGTAGTGAGCGCCAGAATACTAACCAGAAAACCAAGTCTCCTGCCCTCAAGAGCTGTCCCCAGCGCAGAGGCGTTTGTACGCGTGTGTACACCACCACCCCCAAAAAGCCCAACTCTGCCCTGAGAAAAGTAGCAAGAGTCCGCCTAACTTCTGGTTTTGAAGTAACAGCATACATTCCTGGTATTGGGCATAATTTGCAAGAGCACTCTGTTGTGATGATTCGCGGCGGTCGTGTCAAAGATTTACCCGGTGTGCGCTACCACATCATTCGCGGCACACTAGATACAGCGGGTGTCAAAGATCGCAAGCAAGGACGTTCTAAATATGGTGCTAAGCGACCTAAGCCCGGTCAGGCCGCTGCACCCGCCGGAAAGAAGAGATAGTCCATTCAAGGCTTATCATTCGCTCATCGTCGATACGTTAAAGCAAATGACAAGTGGCGAATATTCTCAAAGTGAAAGCTTTTCAATTACAACAAACTTAAACCTCATCACTCAGTAAAATGTCTCGTCGTACTAAAGTCGCCAAGCGCGTCACCCCACCTGATTCTGTCTATAACAGTCGCTTAGTTAATATGCTGATTAGGCGCATTATGACCCGTGGCAAGCTATCTGTTGCTACCCATATCGTTTATGAGGCACTGGATACTGTTGCGGAACGGACTGGTAGCGTTCCGATTGAGGTCTTCGATCGCGCTATTCGCAATGCCACTCCCCTCGTGGAAGTCAAGGCAAGACGGGTTGGTGGTGCAACATATCAAGTGCCCATGGAAGTTCGCAGCGATCGCGGTGTTGCCCTTGCCCTGCGTTGGCTAGTGCAATATTCTCGCTCTCGTCCCGGTCGGAGCATGGCAAGCAAGTTAGCCAACGAGCTAATGGATGCTGCCAACGAAACGGGTGCAACCATTCGCAAGCGTGAAGAAACCCACCGTATGGCTGAAGCAAATAAAGCCTTTGCTCACTATCGCTATTAATTCACTCTGTAGCACTTACCTAGTAAAGATTTATATCTTTGCGCTCCGTTAAGTTGCTATATTATTCTTAATACAAATTTTCAATTCCTGACAAATACGAGGAAACCGTCGTGGCACGAACCATTGCTCTAGATAAAGTACGCAACATTGGGATTGCAGCTCATATTGATGCTGGAAAAACCACTACTACAGAGCGTATTTTGTTTTACTCCGGTGTTGTACATAAAATGGGTGAAGTCCATGAAGGCACCGCAGTAACTGATTGGATGGAGCAAGAACGCGAACGCGGCATCACCATCACAGCAGCTGCGATCACCACAAGCTGGAAGGATCATAAAATCAACATTATTGATACGCCCGGTCACGTTGACTTCACGATTGAAGTCGAACGTTCCATGCGCGTTTTGGATGGTGTAATCGCAGTATTCTGCTCTGTTGGTGGCGTTCAGCCCCAGTCAGAAACTGTTTGGCGTCAAGCCGATCGCTATAAAGTGCCACGTATTGTATTTGTCAATAAGATGGATCGCACTGGTGCGAACTTCTACAAAGTTTACGGACAAATTCGCGATCGCTTGCGCTCAAATGCTGTCCCGATCCAAATCCCCATCGGAAGTGAAGCCGATCTGCGAGGCATTGTCGATCTCGTCAAGATGCGCGCTTACATCTATAAAGATGAAATTGGCAAAGATATTCTTGAAACTGACATTCCAGAAGAAGTACTTGACAAAGCCAATGAGTTTCGCACAAAGCTGATTGAATCTGTTGCTGAAACTGATGATGCTCTTACTGAAAAGTACTTAGAAGGGATTGAGTTAACTGAAGAAGAGATCAAAGCAGGCTTGCGTCTAGGCACGCTCAGAGGAACCATTGTCCCTCTTGTTTGCGGCTCTGCTTTTAAAAATAAAGGCGTACAGTTGCTTTTAGATGCAGTGATTGACTATCTTCCTGCTCCAATTGATGTACCTCCTATTCAAGGCACGCTACCAGATGGTAGCCTGACAACTCGTGAGGCAGATGATAGTGCCCCTATGTCTGCTTTGGCATTCAAAATTATGTCTGACCCCTATGGTCGCCTTACCTTCATCCGAGTTTATTCAGGTGTCTTAAAGAAAGGTTCCTACGTTCTGAACTCTAGTAAGAACAAGAAAGAGCGCATCTCTCGCTTGATTATTTTGAAAGCTGATGACCGTATTGAAGTCGATGAAATGCGTGCAGGTGACTTGGGTGCTGTGCTGGGGATGAAAGACACATTTACAGGTGATACGCTGTCGGATGATGCCAACCCAGTTATTTTGGAATCTCTATTTATTCCAGAGCCAGTTATCTCTGTGGCAGTAGAGCCCAAGACAAAGCAAGATATGGAAAAGCTATCCAAGGCTTTACAAGCCTTATCAGAAGAAGATCCTACATTCCGAGTCATGGTTGACCCTGAGACTAACCAGACCGTTATTTCTGGGATGGGTGAACTCCACCTAGAAATTCTCGTAGACCGTATGTTACGCGAATTTAAAGTCGAAGCAAACGTGGGCGCACCACAGGTTGCTTACCGTGAAACGATCCGTAAGGCTGTTAAAGCTGAAGGTAAGTTTATTCGTCAAAGCGGTGGTAAGGGACAATATGGTCACGTTGTGATCGAACTTGAGCCAACAGAGCCTGGAACTGGCTTCGAGTTTGTCTCTAAGATTGTAGGAGGTACTGTTCCTAAGGAATATATCAATCCTTCTGAACAGGGCATGAAAGAAGCCTGTGAATCGGGGATCATAGCGGGTTATCCTGTTATTGATTTAAGAGCAACCTTGGTTGATGGCTCCTATCATGATGTTGACTCTTCTGAAATGGCTTTCAAAATTGCTGGCTCAATGGCAATTAAGGAAGCTGTGATGAAGGCTGGTCCAGTCTTGCTTGAACCGGTGATGAAAGTGGAAGTCGAAGTGCCTGAGGACTTTTTGGGAGATGTGATTGGAGATCTCAACTCTCGTAGAGGTCAAATTGAGGGTATGGGCTCAGAACAGGGTATTGCTAAAGTATCATCGAAAGTCCCTCTGGCTTCGATGTTTGGCTATGCCACTGACATTCGATCCAAAACTCAGGGTAGAGGTATATTCTCTATGGAGTTTAGCCACTATGAGGAAGTTCCTCGTAGTGTTGCAGAAGCTATCATTGCCAAAAGCAAGAGCAAAGAGTAGTAAAAAAGTATCAAAGGAATAACAGAGTAAGGAATATAACTTAAATGGCACGCGCAAAGTTTGAACGGAACAAACCCCACGTTAATATTGGTACCATCGGTCACGTCGATCATGGTAAGACAACCCTAACTGCTGCAATCACAATGACTTTGGCAGCAAATGGTCAGGCAGCAGCAAAAAAATATGAAGACATTGATGCCGCACCTGAAGAAAAAGCGCGTGGCATTACCATCAACACAGCTCACGTAGAATACCAAACTGACGCACGTCACTACGCTCACGTTGACTGCCCTGGGCACGCTGACTATGTAAAAAACATGATTACCGGTGCAGCCCAAATGGATGGTGGCATCCTCTTGGTGTCAGCTGCTGATGGTCCTGAGCCTCAAACTCGCGAACACATTCTTTTGGCGCGTCAGGTAGGTGTACCCAATCTGGTCGTGTTCCTGAATAAAGAAGACCAAATGGAAGGCGAGGAAGAGTTGGTCGAGCTTGTCGAACTAGAAGTTCGCGAGTTGCTATCTTCCTATGACTTTGACGGTGATGCGATTCCGATTGTTAGAGGATCGGCTTTAAAAGCAACTGAAGCCCTAGCCTCTAATCCTAAAATCAAGAAAGGAGAAAATCCTTGGGTTGATAAAATCTACGCATTGATGGATGCTGTTGATGCGTTTATTCCAACCCCAGAGCGTGCAATTGACAAACCCTTCTTGATGGCAGTTGAAGACGTATTCTCGATCACAGGTCGTGGTACTGTCGCCACGGGTCGGATCGAGCGTGGCAAGGTCAAGATCGGTGACTCTGTGGAACTCGTCGGTATTCGTGATACCCGTAGCACCACTGTTACTGGTCTAGAAATGTTCCAAAAGACCTTGGAAGAAGGTCTCGCTGGAGATAACATCGGCGTTCTGATGCGTGGTATTCAAAAGCTGGATGTAGAGCGCGGCATGGTAATTGCTAAGCCCGGTTCGATCACACCCCACACCCAATTTGAAGCTCAGGTCTATGTTCTGACCGATAAAGAAGGTGGTCGCAAGACTCCTTTCTTCCCTGGCTATCGCCCTCAGTTCTACGTGCGTACCACTGACGTAACAGGTACCATCGTTACCTTTACGGCTGATGATGGCAGTGCTGCTGAAATGGTTATGCCTGGCGATCGCGTCAAGATGACCGTTGAGTTGATTAACCCGATCGCGATCGAAAACGAAATGCGCTTCGCTATCCGTGAAGGCGGTCGTACTGTAGGTTCGGGCGTTGTCACCAAGATCTTGAAGTAAATCTTCAAGTTGGTGACAAGCAAGTAACTTAGACTAATTTCTGAAAATAGATGGTGATTCTCTACTTAGAGCGATCGCCATCTATTTTTGTTTTAAGAGATCCTTTGTCAAATTTAGCTCTTATGGTCTTATAGCCTTGCAATCAAGTTAGAAATCTTTGCCACTAAAGATATAAAATTCGCAAAAATCGGCTAGAGTATGAAAGGATTATGAAAGCAAAATCTTTTTATGACTGCTGTGAAGTCTACAATTAAATCTGAAGCTGATTCTGAAAACACACCCGAAATTAATCCTAAAGTTAGCTTTGAGATGAATCCTGAGGTTGCATCGAATCATAACCTCAAAGATTCTTCATGGCTCAAATCAGAATACTTAAAAATTACTGTTGCTACGTTTCTAACGGTTTTTGTAGCTGAGTTGGGCGACAAGACCCAAATTACAATCCTGATGATTGCGGCACAGGCAAAGTCTCCCATTGTGGTGTTTTTAGGTGCGGCGATCGCTTTGGTCTTAACCAGCTTTTTAGGTGTGATAGCAGGTAAGTGGCTGCATCAGCATTTACCACCCAAATTACTCAACACCCTAGCAGGGTTTAGTTTCCTTTGCTTAGCTGTGGGCTTAGTCTGGGATGCTGTGAGGTAGGGGCAATTCATGAATTGCCCTTGAGGGATTGATGCTTATGCAGACATCGTAGGTTATTTTTGAGAGATCAACATGGACTGGCAGCTATTTTTTCTGAGTTTTGGCACAATTTTTTTATCCGAGCTAGGCGACAAAAGTCAGATCGCGACCATTGGACTAAGCGGGAACTCTGATGCACCCCGATATGTGTTTCTGGGTTCGTCCTTGGCTTTGTTACTGGCTAGTCTCATTGGCGTTTTGCTTGGGGATAGTGCATCGCAATTTTTGCCCACGAGATTGCTCAAAGCGATCGCGGCAATCATTTTTGCAGGAATGGCATTACGTTTGCTCATGGGTGAGCCAGAGGCTGACTCATAAATTTGACCCAGTAAGATCTACGCCCGATGAGCAGCGAGCAAAGCCGAACTAAATTCAATGAATCGGGCTGAGCTGAATCCTAACGTGGGTAGAATTCCACAATATCTTTTTTGATTTTGATATCAAAGTTTTCAAAAAAGTCATGCCCTAGTAACCCCACTTCAATGTGGTCTGAAACCGCCACAGGTACATCCGTTACCGTTGCCGTGCCTATAGAGATCGATCGCACAATCCCCACAGGAAATCGCACTTTGCTACCATCGGCAATGGTCGCATTCACGGCTCCTACAGCTTGAAGTTGTAGAGAATAAGCCATCTGTGCGGTAATTAGGGTTCCTGAAGCTCCCGTATCTAAAACCATTTCATAGGTCTGATTGTTATTGAAGGTGACATCAATGATCGGTGTACCGTGATCTCGTCGTTTAATTCTTGCCTGAATCACACCACCACTAGTAACGGTTGATGAAGGCTGAGTCTGCGATCTCTGCTGCGAACCGTTGTTACACAGTCCACCCAAGTTAATTTTTCTACCTTTGGAGTCCACCATAAAGCAACCGTCGCTCTCTTGAGCCATGGCAGTCTGGTGAATAAAAAGCTCGCTCGCTGTAAGTACAGATATACCCAAGCAAGCGATCGCTCCTAACCTAGCTAAAATTTTCATGTTGATGCTTTGAACCCTATTGCTAATGTAGCAGTCTTAACTCTGTGTGCAACGAATTTAAGTCTGTGGGAGCCAACTTATGGAGCCAATGATTCAGAAAGCCCATTTTTTGCGGAGAGCCAGTTTTGGTGGCACGCTGGATGAGTTACACAGTGACACAAGACCCGATGCGCTACTGGGGCATTGGTTGCAACAAAGTCCTGCGATCGCTGTGCCGAGTCTGGGTGGTGTCATCAAAGGTAAAGGAAGGGGAAAACAGGTACGCGAATTTAGTCGATGGTTACTCACCCAACTTACCTCAGCCCCCAATCCGCTCCACGAAAAAATCACCAACGTTTGGCGCGATCATTTTGTCGTTGCCTTGCGAAAGGTGCAATTTCCGCAGTTTCTCACTGATTATGAACAGCGACTGAGAACCTATGCCCTAGGAGACTTTCAAGAACTGTTATGGCAAGTCACCACCAGTCCTGCCATGCTGAGTTATTTAGATAATGCCCAAAATCAGGCCGACAAAATCAACGAAAATTACAGCCGCGAGGTGATGGAGTTATTCACGATCGGGCGGGGGCAGTATACAGAAAAGGATATTCAAGAAGGGGCGCGATCGCTGACAGGCTGGCTGATCAAACCCAATCGGGGAGCGGGAACTGCCGAGGCTTTATTTTTGCCCCGTCGTCACGATCGCGGCGTCAAAACCTTTTTGGGACGCACGGGCAATTTCAAAACCGAAGATGTGGTCGAGATTTTGGCGAATCATCCCAGTACGGCACGAGCAATCGGGAGCAAACTCTGGAGTACTTTTGCCTATAACGATCCTGAGCCTGCGATCGTCGATCGCTTAGCTAATGTTTATACGCAAAACAAGCGCAGTATTCGCGCTGTGGTGGAGGCAATCTTTAACAGCCCTGAATTTTATAGCCCCAAAGCCTATCGCAGTCATATCAAAACTCCGATTTACTTTATTGTTGGTAGTCTCAGACAGCTTCAGATCAAAGTCGATTATGACAAGCTACAGGGAAGTTTACGTGCGATGGGGCAATCTCCCTACAATGCGCCGAGCGTCAAAGGCTGGTTGGGGGATTCGGGTTGGTTAACTGCACCTTCTTTATTAACAAGGCTCAATCTCGCCCAGCAACTGACAAAAGACTATGGCGATGATGGTGGGTTTGACTTTAATCCCGATCGCTTTTCCAACTCCGATCTGGTGACCCTGTTATTAGACGGTCAAGCCGATCCCAGTCTGGTGAGTTCGTTTTCGGGACTATCTCCACGCGAAGTCACAGCCCTGCTCCTATCGTCACCTACCTATCAATTGGCATGAGGAATATGGCTATCGGTAACTGGTTATTGGTTATCGATACTTTTGTAATTTGCACTGACAACTGACAACTGAAATTCTAAACCGATGAAAAGACGAAATTTTTTGACTTTGGTGGTGGGCGCAGCAGTTCTGACTGCTTTAGAACCAAGTTTTGGGCGTAGTAGCGAGGCGAAGACGCTACTGGTGATTGAGTTGGCGGGTGGGAATGACGGCTTAAATACCTTTATCCCCTATAAAGATTCCAATTATTTCAAACTCAGACCTAGCTTGGGAATCAAGGATGGCATTCCGATCTCAAGTACGGTTGCGCTGCATCCCGCACTCAAGGAGCTAAAGCCAATTCTAGATAGTGGCAGGCTTGCTGTCGTACAAAACGTCAGCTATCCCAACCCCAGTCTGTCTCATTTCCGTTCCAAAGATATTTGGCAGAGTGGCAATCCTCAGGGGGCGGCGGAAACAGGCTGGCTTGCCCGATATTTAGAATCTGTAAACGCAAATACCCAAGATGCGATTTTTTTAGGAGAAGAGTATCCCTTGGCCTTGACAGGCAGTCGCGATCGCTTCTTACAACTATCCCCAAATCTCGCTGTGCGCAGTAGCGGTAAATTTGGGCAGGCAATTGCCGCCATGTATGCCACACCACAGACCAGTCCTCTAGCAGAACAGGTACGCCGCTCTGTGATCGAGAGCGAACAAGCAGTCAAAAAACTCGCCCAAGATCTCGATCGCCGCGTGGACAATCATGGCTATGCTAAAACCGCGATCGGGCGACAATTTGCCCTTGCAGGCAAGGTTCTAGAGGCAAATCCGAAAGTGCTGTATTTAGGAATTGGAGGCTGGGATACGCATACAGGTCAGGCACGCCGACAACAACAGCTTTTGGAACAATTGGGCTTAGGTTTGGCGGCGCTGAATCGAGATTTAATTTCTAGGGGCATGGACAAAAATGTCTTGATTATGGTGCAAAGCGAATTTGGGCGGCGACCCGCTCAAAATGGCTCAGGTGGAACCGATCACGGCACAACGGGTCCCGTAATTTTGTTGGGAAAAGTGCGATCGGGGCTATATGGCGGAAATCCAGCTTTGGATAGTTTGGAGAAAGGAAATTTACCCATGAAGATAGATTTTCGCAGTGTTTACTCCGAAATCCTCAGCCAATGGGATCGCGTCGATCCTAAACAAGTGCTAGCTCAAGATTTTGCAAAAGTTGGTTTTCTTGCTTGAAAATCAGTGGTCAAAACATTTCAACAAGTATGAGAATTAATGCAGTACGATAGTTTTCTGTACCTTAAGCGTTAGCTTATTACCGAGGATTGGGAAATGGTAATTGCAGTCTCCAAACCGTTGACATTAGAGTTTTTTTTCTTATAAAGCCACCAACGACATTAAACGGTATTTAGCTGTTGATACGCTTGGTTTTCCTTTCTGCATCCACTGCACGAAAGCCAGTGTATCTGACAATCGAGGGTTAATCGAGATGTTTGAAGAAATATGGATTATTTTCAACCTAAACCAGTGAATATCCCCAAGATTACAGTCATGGTGGATCATGGTTATGATCCTAAACATTTGACTACATAACTAGAGAAGATCTATCCACAAATTATGACTAAGATCAGATTTAATGTTTCCCCAAAAATTTCAAAAGAGGAAAGGGTAGCACAAGGGAAATCTGGTTTTGTTAGCATTCTCATGCGTTGGATTGTTGAAAGATCCAATACTTGGATGGAGAGATGTAAAAGCCTTGTCAAGAACGTTAACGGAACTTTAGCTAATGCTGAGACTAGGCTCAATCTCTGCTTTTTCAGACTTATGCTTAAACGCCTTGTGCCTGCTTCCTAAGATATCAAATGGGTTCTATATGACAATCTGAAAAAACCTTACAATTCTCGTAGGATTTTGAATCGTACGTGATTGAGAGCGAGTTCTCCAATAGAGAAGGGCTGCGGACGAATGGTTTCAAAGGTAATACCCTTGCCGATTTCGACGTGATACCAAGGTAAGCCCATAAACCAGCGCGTGGGATAGGGACGTTCGCCTGTATCATCGGGATTAGATTCCATTGGGAACCAACCAAAGCCAGGAATATAAAACTCAATCCAGACGTGATTGTAATATTGGTGCAGGATGACATTTTGTTGATCGGCATAGGGAGGACATTTATATCGACCCACGGTGCGACAGGCAATTCCATTCAATCTTGCTAATGCCAAAAGCAATCCCACATACTCGCCACAAGAACCCGTGCCGCGCTCTAAAACTACGTCAGGGCTATCGATATAGGGCTGCATTCGATAGGAGAGTTTGTCATAGACATATTCTCGAATCTTGAGCATTTGTCGAATGATATTTGTCTCTCCACCCACGGCTTCCCTAGCAGCAACTTTAATCGCAGGGATATCCATTCCCAACCCATCATCGTCGATTAGGTAAAGGCTCTGCATTTCTGAAGATAGCGGCGGTAAGCTTTCTACCTCCTCTGGTTTGAGTTCGTATTTAATCCCATGCAGCTCTAAGGTAGCTTTCCAACCAAATAGCTTCGCTTCCTCTGCTTTGAGATCGCCAATTTTAAAGACAGCGATGCGTTGCCCATCTTTAACTTCTTCTTCAAAGGGCATTCCCATGGGAACGACAGAGAGCAATTTTTGGCGATCGGTATCATCGGGTAAAGCGATGCGCCAAGTCAGATCGAAGACGTCCTGAGGCTCATCTGCTGAAGCTTCCTCAAGGTAGACCATCTCGACTAAATAGCCATTAGATAGCGTGTGGCGAGCCTTACTGGCTACTTGCGTGATTTGCAGTTGGTGAATAAACGTGCGATCGCGTACTTGTACTGACAAAGGATCTGGATCGTTGGGATTATCGCGAATGTAAAACTCATCATCGGTGTAGACGACATAGAGATCGTTCTCACAAAAGCCGATACCAGATGGGTTGGCAAAGGGGGTGAGGGCGCGAAACTTAATTTCACCTGTTTTGGCATCCAGACAATAAACGGTTTCCTCATTGCGATCGCTGACCCACAACTCATCATTACGCAGAGTGAGGGACTCCACACCACTACCGGGTGTGGGAATGGTGCGCAGCAAGCTTCGGGTCGTGCGTCCGACTACAAAAATCTTTTCAGCAGAGCGCGAACTGATGTAAACGCCTCCTTCGGATACGGCAATTCCTTCGATGGGCTGAGGCAGTTCCATAAAGGGTTGAAGGTCGAAATCAACCATATTGCAGTAGTAAATTGTGTTGCCCCGCACTACCCAGAGAATTCCTGCATTGATCGCAAAGCCTGTAGCATCCCGAAAGTCCAGAGCTGTGTGGGCATTTAGAACGGTGGCACTTTCTGTAAAGGGATCGATCTTGAGCAAATGTCCTTGATAGGCATCAAGGGCGATCGCATATGGTTTGCCATCTGGGGCTTCAACCTGCCACACCAAACCATAAAGGGTATACGCCCCAGCAGGATGAATTGTTCTAGGCAAAGCAGATATCATGTATGTTCCTCTTCCTGATGGGATTGATTGGAAGTCAACAGCCGAAATATAACATTAAACTTCAGTTGTTCAGTTGCCAATTGTCAGCGATCGGTTGTCAGCTATCAGTTGTCAGTTGTCGGTTTCAGTGGCAATCCCCAAAATACCGATAACCAAGTACCAATTAACCATCAATCTGTGCTGCTCTCTGTAGCTTGCTACTCAGTTGCCAACTTAAAAACAGAATCACAAAAATTTGCCCTAAAAATCCCAACGTTACATCTAGTTGTGATGCATAGGGAAGTGCTATCCAAGGAAACCCCAAAAATTGCCATAGAGCAGGGGCATTTGCAGGACGAATCGACAAAATTGACAGGATGATGGGTGGTAGGGAGAATAGGGCGATCGTAGTTCCTGCTGCCCAAATTTCAGGTCGGCGCATCTTACCCAATAAAATTAGCTGGATCAAGACAGCGTAGATCATAATGATGCAAGTTTGCGATGCCAAAATGAAAAATGCTTGAGTGTATTCCTTCGTTGTAGTTTGCCAACTGGTATATATCCAAATCAAAAGGATGGTATGGGTAATCAAGATATTGACAGCGATCGCTACAGGGGCTGGACTCTTTTCTGCCCATACTAGATCTCGTAACAGATAACCCCAAGTATTACTTTGCTGCGATGAATTCTGTGTGGAATCTCGATCGTTTCTAACGGTCATTCGGGTTAAAGCGCTATAGCGAGCCCAATCGAGCAAAGACTGGCGATTAGGGGACAAGGTAGAAATCAGCCCAAAAAAGAAAGCTAGATGAAAAATATGTAAAGCGATTAGTGTGGCAATATTGGATAAATTTGAATTATCGAAGCGATAGGTATTTCCCTGTACGAAAAAGCCCATTACAAACAATTCCACATAGGCAGATAGCACGTAGCTTTGCTGCTTACTCAAAATCGTGGCAGAGGGATTATGAAAACGCCGTTTGAGCAACTGCCAGATTCCCAAAGTCACAAATAGTAAGTTGAAAAAGATGAACAAGTGAGCAACGGGCAAATATCTCGCGATCGGTAAATAGAACCACTGAAAATTTGCAGCTTTGATTTCACTTCCTGTCAACACAAAACCAAACTGACTCCATATCGTATTTAAGTTCCAAGCAAAAAATATGGGAGTGAAAATGGTGAAAGTCAAAAAAGTGTAAAGAATTGCATTGATCGATTGCTCCCCAATATTTAAGCGGGAGTTACTCAAAAAGGCAACAAGCAGTGCCCCACTAAACAAACAAGCACTGGTAGTAATAAGAATGAGATAGTAGCTCAGCATAAAGCCCCATGAGACGCCTCCCCCTGCTGCTGTAATCAAATGCAGAGGTACGATCAGCAAAATACTGATGTAGGGCAAAATGGGGACGCCCAAAATTTTGCCGATCAGAATACTTGCGCTCGATCGCGGGCTGAGCCGAATAAAGTTGAGCGTACCTTTGCGCTCTTCTTGGGTGAGATCGGCAATCAGACTAAACACGCCCGATAGAAATAGCACATAGGGAATGCCCCATGTAATAATCCGAAACTGATACAGCCACCATGTCTGCCAGTCGCGAATCCAGCAATACCTTGAGGAGTTACAGATGTCACTAGGTAGTTGTTGGCTAAAAAATAGGACTAGCAAGAACTGCACGAGGACTGAGGCAATAATTGCTACGGCAAGCGTACGCGGCTTCAGTCTGCCCCTAAACTCGCGCAATAGCTGTGGATTCCAGTTACCGACTCGATCTAGCCAAGTGATTGCTGTCATGGATTTCTCGATTTAGACATTAGGTTTAAACGTTGGGACGGTCGAAAGAATTTGCGAACATATCCGTCCAGACACAATTCAAATCTGGGAATGCCAATATTGAGAATGTATCATTTAGTCTTGCCACACAAGCTGCATGTTTTCGACCCACAGGTGACATTTTGATGATTTCTCCATCGATTAATAATTCCACGCGATCGCTTGGAGAGAAAATGCCCGTTTCGGCAATTTGGTGATACTGATGCACTGTGAATTTGTGCTTGAACTGTTGCTTGAGCTGTTGCTCCAACATATAGGCAGTCATCTGCTTTCTCCTATCTGTGCTTGGATGCTTCTTACTTAGAGATACCAATGGCTCGTGCTCTATCAGTAGGCTCATTATTCTATTCTACTTTTCGGGATTTCTCTGGTGAGGTATGAACCCATAAGTGAATAAGCTTAAAACCCTTACTCTTCGACAGAGTATTCAAGACGAAAACTTCTAAATGCTCTGGCTGCTTCAGGCAGCAACTCTATATACCAGTAGCCTTTCACTTCATCGGGAAACCAACTGACTATTGCAAGTCCTGGTTGCCTAAATTTCTCTTCGGAGCCAAAGAACTTGCAAAATTTCTTACCTATAAGTCCGATCTGTCCGCTTGAGTCACCCTTATATTCAGCACTTTCAGATAGCTCTTGGGTACGCAAGCGACGATTGTCTTCCATAAAGTAACAATGCTGATACAGCTTTTCTAAAATTGCCTGATGTCCAGGGTTCAAATCTTTATAAATCGCCCGAAATGCTTCAAGATATTCCTCCTCAGAGGGAATGTATCGCTCTTTATATTCCATAGGAATGTAATTCTCCTAGCAAATAGATGAATAAAAAATCGTAGCTGCAATAATTGGGACTGTTGGGACTTTTGGGACTTTTTAATTCGGTCAATCTCACCTATTAATAATGCAATTGCTTTACGCTTTATCTGGAATTCACAACGGAATATAGTATCAAGTGCAAGTAGTAGCTCGATAGATATTGACGATCTAGAGTGCGCTCAAAATATTATGTTACGTCGGACTGTTCAATGGCGATCGATTCCAGCAATTAAATCTAAAATCCCAAGACCCTTAAATTGCAAGGCTTTTAAAAAGCTAAAAGCTAAAAGCTAATCGCTAAATGCTATAAAAGCTATAATACCAGTCTTCTAAATCATCAAACCCTAAAAAATCACTCAGCTTATGTGTGGAATTGTTGGTTATATCGGCGATCGCTCTGCCAATGAAGTATTGATCTCGGGCTTGCGCAAACTTGAATATCGGGGCTACGACTCGGCAGGTGTTGCCACAATTCCTAAAGGCTTGCCAGAGTTGCATCGCACCCGCGCCAAAGGCAAACTGATTAACCTAGAAGAAAAATTAGCCCAAGAAGATATCATCTACGCTTCTCAAATTGGTATCGGACATACGCGCTGGGCAACCCACGGTAAACCCGAAGAACATAACGCTCACCCCCACACCGATATGTCGGATCAGTTGGCAGTAGTGCAAAACGGCATTATCGAAAACTATCATGCCCTGCGTCAAGAATTAAAGGAACGAGGACATGAATTCGTCACAGAGACCGATACAGAAGTCATTCCCCATCTGATTGCGGAATACTTAGAGCAAACCAGAGGCAAAATCAGAACCGAACATGCACCCGCAGCCCCCACTAGCCCAGAGCTAATGGAAGCTGTGCGCCTAGCGGTAAGCCGACTCGAAGGTGCCTTTGCGATCGCAGTCGTTCATGCCGACTATCCCGATCAAATTATCGCCGTTCGCCAACAAGCTCCCTTGGTGATTGGACTAGGCAAAGGAGAGAACTTCTGTGCTTCCGATACCCCTGCCTTGGTGTCATATACCCGCACAGTTCTGGCGCTTGACAATGGCGAAATTGCCCGCTTAACCCGCGATCGCGTCGAGATTTTTAACTTTGCAGGCGATCGCCAACGTCGCAGCCCTCAAACCCTCAACTGGAATCCTGTGATGGTTGAGAAACAAGGCTTCCGCCACTATATGCTCAAAGAGATTTATGAACAGCCGGGCGTAATTAGAGCAGGATTGGCTAGCTATGTTTCTGATGCGGGTTGGGTAAATTTGGGCTTGACACCAGATTTTCTCAAAGGAATCGATCGCGTGCAGATTCTTGCCTGTGGTACGAGTTGGCATGCAGGACTAGTTGGCAAATATCTATTGGAACAGGTGGCGAATATTCCCACCAGCGTTCAATATGCGTCAGAGTATCGCTATGCGCCACCGCCTGTAATTCCCAATACCCTCGTCATTGGTGTGACCCAATCTGGGGAAACTGCTGATACCCTCGCAGCTTTAGAGCTGGCAAAATCACGGGGCGATCGCTGTTTGGGGATTACCAATCGCACTGAAAGTTCCATTAGCCGCATTGCCGACCAGATTCTCGATACCCAAGCAGGAATTGAAATTGGCGTAGCAGCGACCAAAACCTTTGTTGCCCAGCTCCTGATCTTCTATCTACTCACCCTAGAGCTAGGCATCAATCAACAATCGATTAGCGAAGCCAAGGCACAAAACTTAATTGAAGGTTTACGCCAACTCCCCGCCCAAATCGAACGCATTCTCGAAAGTCAAGAACGCTATATCGAGCAACTAGCCCACACCTTCGCCCACACCAAAGACTTTATCTATCTCGGTCGTGGCATCAACTTCCCGATCGCTTTAGAAGGTTCGCTCAAGCTCAAAGAGATTAGCTACATCCATGCTGAGGGCTATCCTGCGGGTGAGATGAAACACGGACCGATCGCCTTGCTCGATCAAGATATGCCTGTGGTGGCGATCGCTACACCTGGTACTGTTTATGAAAAGGTGCTCTCGAATGCCCAAGAAGCAAGAGCCAGAGAAGCGCAATTGATTGGGGTGGCTCCGATTGACGATCCTGTCGCCGTTGACACCTTCGATCATCTCCTTCCCATTCCCGTTGTGGATGAAATCCTCTCGCCGATTCTTACCGTAATTCCCTTGCAACTGCTTGCTTATCACATCGCGGCTCACAAAGGCTTAGATGTAGACCAGCCAAGGAACCTAGCAAAAAGTGTTACAGTGGAATAGACGAAATAGATTTACCCTATGCCCGCCAAAGATATTTTTCATGACTGCGTGAAAATAGCCCTTATTAAAGACGGGTGGTCGATCAGCCACGATCCTTATAGTTTAAAGGTTGGCAGAAAAGATCTGTTTATCGATCTCGGAGCCGAAAAATTAATTAGTGCAGAGAAAGGTTCTCAAAAGATCGCAGTTGAAATTAAAAGCTTTGTCAGTCCTTCAGAAATTCAGGATCTAGAAAATGCGTTAGGTCAGTACATTCTTTATCACAATGTTCTAAGTAGAATAGAACCCGATCGCGTTTTATATCTGGCAATTCGAGAGGCGGTTTTCTGTAAACTATTTGAGCAAGAGATTGGGCAAATTCTTTTAGAAAACAAGGTTCTTAAACTTTTAACGTTCAACCCAGAAACTGAGGTAATTGAAAAATGGATCGACTAGATAGATACCGTCAAATTATCCGCACCGTACTTAAACCCTATACGGATATCCGCTACGCGAATGTGAATGTCAAAAACCGTTCTGCCTTTGATACTGAAACAGATCAGTATATTATTCTTTCAGAAGGATGGGATAAGCTTCAGCATCTTCATGGTGTCTTGATCCATGTTGAGATTATTGATAGTAAGGTTTGGATTCAGGTGGATGGCACAGAGGATGGCATCGCTCAAGAACTACTCCAGTCTGGCGTTCCTAAAGAAGACATTGTGCTAGGATTCCATGAGCCGTCAATTCGTCCACTTACGGGATTTGCGGTTGCTTAGGTTTTATTCTCAGCTATTTTTCTCAATTCGTTTTAATACTCTCGTGCTATTTTGGATGACTGCGAAACCAAAACTCGAGTTGACACGGATTGGCAAAGAAAATCGCTCCATTTTAGAGCCGTACATTTTACTGGAAGAGCCTAGACAAGTCTCACAGCAAATTAGTTTCAAAAGCACCACAGACAGAAATCTAAAAACCAATACAGTCCGTAACCCTGCGACCCAGATTTTTAAGTGGCTCGAACACCGCTATGACTTTGTATGGGGATCGGAATTGGGAACTTCTTAAAACACAAAAATAAGTTGGAGGTTCCAATCCTCTTCTCTCTTTTGGGAAGCATCAACGCCGATCGCGCGAATAAACTCGCGAAAATAGAACCTTCGCTCTGATTCGGAAAGATCTAGCCAAAACTGAGGGATAGAGATGGTCTGCGCGATCGCCACTAAATTGATCGGGGGTAGCTGCGACAGTTTGGTTTCGAGGTCAGCGATTTCCGTGCGAATTTTATAAAGGCGCAAATCTGCGGTTTCTGTATCTAAAATCCCTGAAGTTACCAAGGGTGGAATCTGCTCCATCATGGCTTGCTTGGCAAGAATGACGGACTCAATTTGAGCTTTAATATTTCCTAATTGCGATACACCCTGACCGCTTACCGCTTTAGGCAGTTCGTTGCAAATCTTGTCGATGACTTGGTTGAGGACGCGATCGTAGTTTAGCCCTCGGCATTTTTGCGGTTGCGGACAGGTTTGACAGCGTAGGTATAGATAGGACTTTACGCGATCCTTTTGTTTGGGATTTTTGAGCTTTTGTCTTTTGCCGCGATCGCCCACCGAAGCCACGGTCATTTTGCCCTGACAAGTCGCACAATATACGAGCCCTGCGAGCGATCGCTCTGCACTTGCCGAGCGGGGAGGTAACGACCGATTGCGACGGAGCAGGCGATCGACTTGGGCAGCCTCGTCCCGCGAGATAATGGCTTTATGGGTATCTCGGATAATTTGGGGTGGATCGACGGATTGATAGGCTAAATCGCCACGATAGGTGGGGTTGGTCAGCCAGTGTTTTCCTGTAGAAACCGCGATCGCTTTATTAAATTTCTGGGCAATATACCTGACAGCCCCTCGCAGAGAGCCATACAGTAAAAAATGCTCGAAAAACTCTTTGACAATGGGTGCATTGGCGCGATCGATCGCATACCTATCTTTGCCCCGTTTATAGCCAAAGGGGGCGTTTCCAGGAGGTGGTAATGCCTGAACCCGATTTTGTGCGTGCCCCTGACAAATTTTTTGGCGAATTATTTGCTGCTGCTCGGTGAGTCCTGCCTGCGATCCCCGTGATGTATCTTCTGGGGATCCCTGTGAGAATTTCTCTGGAAATCCCTCTGGGAATTCCTCCGATCGATGTTTCAATGGAGCTGGATCGAAAGATGCCTCTGAGGACATAACTCTATATATTGGGGATCGGTTATTCAGAAATTCTCGCGATCGATGACCTATTGCCTGTGCATCGCGAATTGTTATATTTACAACAATTAACAAAGTCACTTTAAAGTCTATCTAAAGGAATAAATTCCTAGATCGAAGACGGTTCTCCGTAGTCTAAAGATGCGATCGCCGCCCCTCTAAACCTAGCAAAATTTTGACTAAACATTGTATATAGGTTAAGAAGGAGTTTAAACTACCTAAGTTTTTTCACAGTTCTTATGGATGTCATAGGCTAACCATGTCAACCCTTGTCATTGTCGAGTCACCTACAAAAGCCCGCACCATTCGCAATTTTTTGCCCAAAAGCTTCCAAGTCGAAGCTTCGATGGGGCATGTGCGGGATTTGCCTCAGTCTGCCAGTGACATACCAGCTAGCGTCAAGTCCGAAGAATGGGCAAAACTGGGGGTGAATGTGGATGCAGACTTTGAGCCCCTCTATATTATTCCTGACGACAAAAAGAAGATCGTGCGGGACTTAAAAGCCGCTCTCAAAGATGCCACCGAGCTAATTCTGGCAACTGACGAAGATCGTGAAGGCGAAAGTATTTCTTGGCATTTGTTGCAACTCCTGCAACCGAAAGTGCCCACCAAGCGCATGGTGTTTCATGAAATTACCGCAGAGGCAATTCGCGACGCTTTGCAAAACTGCCGCACCATCGATGAAAAATTAGTCCACGCCCAAGAAACCCGAAGAATTCTCGATCGCTTGGTGGGTTACACCCTCTCCCCCTTGTTGTGGAAAAAGATTTCTTGGGGACTCTCGGCGGGACGGGTACAGTCCGTGGCAGTGCGTTTGATCGTCAATCGGGAACGCGAACGTCGTGCGTTTAAATCGGGTAGCTTTTGGGATCTTAAAGCCAATCTCTATGCCCCAGAACATGAGTTTCCCGCCCAGTTGGTTTCCGTGGGTGGCAGACAGGTGGCATCGGGCAAAGATTTCGACGAATCTACGGGCAAGATCGCCGCAGGGCGCAATGTGCTTTTGCTAGATGAAGCCGCTGCGATCGCTTTGCAAAATCGTTTAACAGGCAAGGTTTGGACAGTCACCAACCAAGAAGAAAGACCCAACACCCGTAAGCCTTCCCCCCCATTTACCACCTCCACTTTGCAGCAGGAGGCAAACCGAAAATTGCGTTTGTCGGCGCGAGACACGATGCGCGTGGCACAGGCACTGTACGAGCAAGGCTATATCACCTACATGCGTACGGACTCGGTACATCTGTCGCAGCAGGCGATTTCTGCTGCCCGTCAGTGTGTAGAGCAAATGTATGGGGCAAACTACCTCAGCCCTAAACCCCGTCAATATTCCACCAAATCGAAAGGTGCACAGGAAGCTCACGAAGCCATTCGTCCTGCGGGAGAAACCTTCCGTACGCCAAAGCAAACTGGTCTCACGGGGCGAGAAGCTGCCCTCTACGACCTGATTTGGAAGCGTACCGTGGCATCTCAGATGGCAGATGCACAACAGACCTTAATCAGCGTACAGGTGCAGGTTGAGGATGCTTTATTCCGTGCTTCAGGTAAGCGCATTGATTTTGCTGGGTTCTTTCGCGCCTATGTCGAAGGCTCCGACGATCCCGATGCCGCCCTAGAAGGACAAGAGGTGGTTCTGCCCAGAATGGCTGTAGGTGACCATCCGAATTGCCAACAAATCGCCCCTATCGGTCACGAAACCCAACCCCCCGCCCGTTACTCTGAAGCCACACTGGTGAAGATGCTAGAAAGTGAGGGGATCGGTCGTCCCAGTACCTACGCCAGCATTATTGGTACGATCTGCGATCGCGGCTACGTACAGGTACTTAACAATGCCCTCGTGCCCACGTTTACTGCCTTTGCTGTGACTTCTTTACTAGAAGAACACTTCCCTAAATTTGTCGATCCCGGCTTTACTTCTAAAATGGAGCAAACCCTAGACGATATCTCGACTGGTAGCGTGGAATGGTTGCCCTATTTGCGGGAATTTTATTCTGGCAGTCAAGGTCTCAATAGCCAAGTTAAAGAACGGGATAGCCAGATCGATGGTGAGACAGCGCGCACAGTTGTCCTTGAAGGTTTGGAAGATTTTAAGATCAAAATCGGTAAGTTTGGTCCTTACATCCAAAAGGTTGATGGCGAAACCACCATTAGCGCTTCGATCCCGCAAGACTTGACCCCCGCCGATCTCGTGCCTGAAAAAATTGAGGTTTTACTCAAGCAAAAACTCGAAGGGCCCGATCAGTTAGGCATAGATCCAGAGTCAGGGGAGCCCATCTTTGTGCTGATGGGGCAATATGGCCCCTACGTGCAGTTGGGTAAGGCTACAGATGAGAAACCCAAGCCCAAACGCGCTTCTTTACCCAAAGGTGTAAAACCCGAACAAGCCACCTTACAAATGGCGATCGATCTACTGCAGATGCCCCGCACCCTAGGGCTGCATCCAGTCACGGGTAAAAAAGTTCAGGCAAATCTAGGACGATTTGGTCCCTATGTGGTGCACGATCAGGGCAAAGATGGCAAAGATTACCGATCGCTCAAAGGAGACGATAATCCCTATACGGTTACCTTTGAGCGGGCGCTAGAACTCTTGGCACAACCTAAGGCTGTACGAGGGGCAAGTGCCAAAGTGTTACGAGCCTTGGGCGAGCATACTGAGGATGGCGAACCTGTCGAACTGATCGAGGGTAAATATGGGCCCTATGTCAAGCATGGCAAGGTGAATGTGTCCCTGCCTAAAGAGCAGTCTCCCGACGACATTACCCTCGAACAAGCGATCACTTTGCTAGAGACAAAGAAGGGAACAACCAAAACTACTACCAAGAAAAAAGCGACAACGACCAAAACCACCACGAAAACTGCGACAAAAACGACGGCTGCCAAGACGACGAAAAAAGCTGCTGCCAAACCCGCTGCTGCCAAGACTACCCGTACTTCAGCCAAAAAAGCTACAGCAAAAAGTTAGTTGCGATATAGCGATCCTAAAGGGTTTGTAATTAATTTGTAGCGCAGGCGCCTGCACAGACTTCCAGTCTTGACTACATTCACAAACAATGGAGGATCGCTATGGTAGGCATAGCAGAAGTAGAGGAGTGTTTACTTAACCCACAGGGTTATCTTTATCTCACCATTACGCCCCAAATCATGAGTATTTCCTTAGCTTACGCTGATGTTTTATGGGTCTGATGTATAAGACTATAAACATAGATAGGTGAGTGTAGTTCTGAGAGTTAACGGATGAGTAACGAGTTTGAAAGCGCGAGCGATCGCTTACCTCCCCAAAATATTGAGGCTGAAGAGGCAATTTTAGGGGGGATTTTAATGGATCCAGAAGCAATCTCGCGTGTGATGGACTTGCTGCGACCAGAGATGTTTTACGTCGCCGCCCATCAAGAGATCTATCGTGCCTGTTTGATGCTGCACAACCAGTCCAATCCCACGGATATGATGAGCGTCACGACTTGGCTGAGCGATCGCGATACCCTCGAAAAAGTGGGCGGGCAGAGCAAGATCGTACAGCTATGCGATCGCACGGTTAGTGCTGTCAACGTTGACTACTATGCCCAACTCGTCGTAGACAAGTTCACCCGCCGCAGACTCGGCGAAGCTGGACGCGCCACAGTGGACATTAGTTTTAACTCAGAGATGGAGTTGTCTCAGGCACTCGATCTAGCGGAGCAAAAGATTTTTGCGGTCACCCAAGCCCGAACTCAGCAAGGCTTAATTCCCGCAGGCGATATTCTGACCAAGACCTTTTACGAGCTAGAAAATCGATTTAATGCGCTTGGCTCGGCAAGCACCAGTTTGCCTGGTTTAGCCACAGGGTTTTATGACTTTGATGCCATGACCAACGGGTTGCAGCGATCAGATTTGATCATCATTGCAGGTCGTCCTTCCATGGGCAAATGCTTAGCCTTTGATAGTGAACTGGTTTTAGCCGATGGCAGTATTAAAACTATCGAAACAATTTATCAGCAGTATCAACAAAACCAAACTAAGCCTAGTCTATTAACATTAGGCGAGAATTGGCATTTTCATCTAACACAACCATCTGCTTTTATTGATGATGGTATTAAGCCAGTATTTCGAGTTACAACTGCATTAGGACGAGAGATTGAAACAACTTTAACGCATCCATTTTTAACAATCACGGGTTGGCAACCGCTAAGTAAGTTATGTGTAGGCGATAAAATTGCCCTTCCCCGCCGAATTGAAGTTTTTGGGAAAGAAGTCCAACGTTCCTGCGAAATTAAACTCTTAGCTTATCTTTTAGGTGATGGTTGTTTAACCCAGACCAGTCCTAGATTTATGAATATCAATTCTAAGATTCAAGATGATTTTATTACTGCCATAGAACAGTTTTCCCCTAATTTAAAGGTAACTATTGATACTCATGGCGATCGCACTGCAACTCTGCATATTACGGCACAAAAGAGAGGTGCAGGTAACCCCTTAATTCAATGGTTAAGGAATTTAGAAGTTTGGGGTAAAAAAGCACATCACAAAACTATTCCCGATTGCATTTTTCGTTTAGAAAAGAAATTAATTGCTTTATTTTTGAATCGTTTATTAGCTACAGATGGCTGGATGTCTATTTTAAGTAGTGGTCAAGTACAAGCAGGTTATGCCACTGTCAGCGCAAAATTAGCTCGTCAAGTCCAACATTTGTTATTAAGATTTGGTGTAATTGCGAAGCTTAAACACAAGCAAGTTAAATATAAACAAGAACTTCGACACTGTTGGCAACTTGATATTACTGATGCTTTATCATTACAAACTCTAATTAACGAAATTGGTATTTTTGGAAAGGAAGATGCTACTAACAAAGCTCAATTAGCTTTAGTTACGAAGCGCTATCAAACTAATACTGATTTAATACCTGTTGAAGTTTGGCATGATTTGACCTTAGTCAAAGGCGATCTTTCTTGGAAAAAGTTAGCAGAAACAGCAGGTATTAACAGTTCTAATATCCATGTAGGCAAACGCGCTCCTACTAGAGAGAAGTTATTAAAACTAGCTAAAGCCGTTAATTGCCTATCATTACAAAATCTTGCCACTAGCGATATCTACTGGGACAAAATTACAGCGATCAAGATTGTCGGGGAGAAACAAGTTTATGACTTGACAATTCCTGAAACTCATAATTTTGTTGCCAATGACATTTGTGTACATAACACTGCTTTTGGTGTAGAAGTCGCCAGAAAAATGGCAGAAAATCACAAATTACCGATCGCGATTTTCAGTTTAGAAATGTCCAAGGAGCAGCTCGTTTATCGTCTGCTTTCCAGCCAATCTAAATCGAAGGTCACGGATATTGGCATTGATAGCAATCGTCTGCGATCGGGACAAATCAGCGAGAACGAATGGGCAACTGTAGCGATGGCAATTAGTACCCTGTCCGATCTGCCTATCTTCATTGACGATACGCCCAATCCTTCCGTAACCGAGTTGCGTTCCAAAGCAAGGCGCTTGCAAGCAGAAAAGGGAGGTGTTTTGGGCTTAATTCTGATTGATTATCTGCAATTAATGGAAGGTTCGGGTTCGGACAATCGCGTCCAAGAATTGTCGAGAATTACGCGATCGCTTAAAGCTTTAGCCCGCGAACTACAAGTGCCTGTAATTGCCCTCTCTCAATTGAGTCGCGGTGTAGAAGCCAGAACGAACAAGCGCCCCATGCTATCTGACTTGAGAGAATCAGGCTGTTTGAGTGGTGATTCCCTCGTGACCATGGCAGATACTGGCGAGGAAATTCCCATACGAGATTTGGAAGGTAAATCTGGGTTTGCGATTTGGGCAGTGAATACCGAAACCATGCAAATGGAACGAGCGATCGCCAGTAATGCCTTCTGTACAGGCACAAAACCCGTGTGGGCTTTAACCACAAACTTGGGGCGATCGATCAAGGCAACCGCAAACCATAAATTTTTAACGATCCAAGGATGGAAACGTTTAGATGAGTTTAAAGTTGGCGATCGCCTTGCCATGTCTTGCCAAAACTTAAGTCCCCAAACACCAGAAGCGATCGCAAGATTAGCGACTAAGGACATTGCTTGGGAAAAGATCGAGAAAATTGATTTTCTAGGTGAAGAAATGGTTTATGACCTAACCGTTCCAACCCTAGAAAATTTCTCTAGCCAAGGCTTTTATGCCCATAATTCTATCGAGCAAGATGCAGATTTAGTAATTAATTTATATCGCGATGAATACTATAATCCTGATACCCCCGATCGCGGCATTGCCGAAATTATTATTGCCAAACACCGAAATGGTCCTGTGGGAACGGTTAAACTACTGTTTGAACCCCGTTTAACCAAATTTGAGAATATGGCTTCGAGGTAGGATTCGGTAAACTGAAGCCTCAATTTCTTAATGCTGATAACTAACCTATGATTTGCACCAAAGTATAAAAAATTATGAAACGGCGAGAGTTTCTCATTGGTAGTTCTGTCATGCTTGGTGTGGGAGGATGTAGTTTATTTGCAGATGCGAACCGTTTGCGAATCTTGGGTCTGGCAGGTGCGATTCCGAGCAAAGTTGTGGGACAGTTTGAAGGTGCGTTTAGCAAAGCGACCGAGTTAAAAACGGCTAAGACCTCTCAAGAACTCTGGCAAGAGCTGCTCTCGAAACCAGATGCCGATAAAAAATTCGATCTGACCAGTATTGGTGATGCTTGGCTAGATAGTGCGATCGCGCAATCTCTGATTCAGCCAATCTCTCCTAACCTGTTGGCACAGATGCCTCAATGGACAAAGTTAGATCCGCGCTGGCAGCAACTGGTCACCCGCAAAACTGGGGAGAAATCACAGGTGTGGGGGATTCCCTACCGTTGGGGGACAACCGCGATCGCCTATCGCTTGGATAAGGTTAAATTTGAAATTACCAAATGGGCTGACCTATGGCGACCCGAACTCAAGCAAAAAATTACATTGCCCGATCATCCGAGGGAAGTGATTGGAATTGTATTGAAGAAATTGGGCGATTCTTATCAGCAAGCTGACCTAGACTCGATCAAAGCACTTAGTGCAGAACTCAAGCAACTACACCAACAGGTTTTTGTTTACACTTCTGACACTTACCTACAGCCCTTGCTAATCGATGATAGTTGGGTAGCCGTGGGATGGTCGCAGGATATGCGAAAACTGCCTTTACAAGACCCCAATATCAAGGTAATCATTCCAACCGAAGGAACTGCCCTCTGGAGTGATATTTGGGTCTTACCTAAACAAGGAAATCCTGATAATCAAGCAGCAGCCTGTCATTGGATGGACTACTGTCTTACCCCAGCGATCGCCGCACAAATCTCAGCGCTCACAGATGCTGTCACAACTTCCTCCGCGCTAGAACAAGTGCCAGCCAGTGTCAGAGCAGATACGATCAAATTTCCTGCGCCACAGACGATCGCTCAAAGTGAAGTCCTTCTGCCTCTTTCAGAATCAACCGCAAAGCAATATAAAGAAATTTGGACAAAATTGCGGACAAATAGTCTTTAGCATCGATTCTACAATCTCAAGCCCAACTGTTTGGAGCTTTTTGTGGTCTACGCTGCCAATCAATTTCACCAAATATTGCATTCCCTAGAGATTCTTCAATAATGGTTGCTACATTACGCCAGTTGATGTCATCTCGCTTTAAAATCCACTTGATCTCTTCTAAAGCTTCTTCTTGTTCGGCTTCATACTTTGTTAAAGCAAGGGGTATTCTGGTTCGGTTCGGAGAATCTAAAATAAGTTTTATTGCCTCATTGATAGTCTCAACAACTTGCTTCCCATGCACTTCTCTAGCACGCAGACGGAGTTGTTGATAACCTCGCTCTGTTGTGGCATACATAGGTGGTAAACGGTTGAGCACATAGGCAACCACTTCACCAAGGTCAATGATTTCTCCAATCGTAGGATTAAGCTTTTGCACTTGATGAAATGCTAGCGACAACACGAGTTTTTCCAGCACATTACTAAAACTGTAGGAGGCTGACAGCATATAGGTTGCAAACTCCTTTGCCTCTGGAGATCTATCTTTATCTAAATTGTTAATTTTGATTCCAGCTTGTCTACCCTTCCAGTTAACATCGTCAACGCGACTTCGTCGAATAAAATCTTGAACGTCAATGGTACTTCGCTTCGCTTCATTCAAGTAGGTATAGCTAACCGCACTTTTTAACTTTACCGTCATCAAGGCATTTTCTAAGGCTTCAGGAACATCTTTCCAAGTTAGCGTGGGTATTCCCAAAATATCCTGTAGCTGTGCCAAGGATCTAGCTTGATTTTCAAGTTCTTTGGCAGGTAAGGGTGTGGAGTCTCGTAAGGCATCAGGTTTAACACTAACCAACGCGCGACGTACCGCAGACTCAATTTGCTGCTTTAGCTCGTTAAGAGCCCGCTTGCGTTGCTGTAACCAACCAACTTTAGTGGTGGCATACATTGTCGGCAAACGATTTAAGGCATGAGCAACCACCTCACTTAAATCGATCGCTTGAGCCCTCTCCGATGATAGCCTTGCTACCTGCGCTTTGGTTTCCTCAATGACTAGTTCTTCAATGGCATTTCTACAGCTATGCATAGTCCCCACCAAAACTTAATATAATTTAGTCAACTAAATCTAAAGACTTATGTTCACTTTTAAGTGATAGATTATAGCACTAGGTAGCAAAGATCTATCTTGATTTCACTTCAATATAATAAATATCCTATTTTATTCTTAGGCTATTTTTAGAATATTTAAGCTTTTCCCTATCGTCATAGGGATGTTTACAGCAAATTAGCTTCAAAAGCACCACAGGCAGAAATCTAAAGCCCAATGCGGGGTAACGCCCTGCAACCCAGCTTCGTGGCAAATCGGCTCGAAAACTGCTGTAATAACCGCTCAACATAGTACATAATGGGAGCTATTTTGAACGGTTTACTTAAAATTTTCAGTTTTCTGTCTTTTAATTTTACGCTAAATTAAGCATTTAAGTTATGGGCTTTTTGAGATTAATTAAAAATCGATCTTAAAAATGCTTAATCTACCAAGAGAATTCTTGAGGTTATTGATTTTTTAGTGTTCGCTTTCTACGATGAAACTCCTGCAAAATTTTGGACTGCGCCTAATCCTGCTGCCATTTCTTCAGGGGTGATTTTGCCATCATGGTTAACATCTAAGGCATCAAAAACCGCATCAGTCCCAGCCCATTCTTCACGGGTGATAAAGCCATCCCCATCCAGATCGTATACATGAAAAATATCCTCGGCGGCATGGTTGAGTGTTTCTCCACCCTCAAGGGCATCAAGACGATTTTTTAGTAGCTCTTCTAGTACCACCAAAGCTTTGGAAAAGCCCTTAATTCCTTCATCCAGTTTTTCCGATGCCATGCGATCGGCTGCATGCATTTGCTCGAAGGTCGCTTTGTCCATAGAGATGCGTTCGATGTCAGACTGAGAAGCGATCGCTGGATCTAGCTTGCGAGGTAATTCTGCGATCGTAGATTGAAGTTCAGCCAGTAAAGCAGGAGAGATGGTCAGTAGGTCGCAGCCGGCAAGTTCGATAATTTCACCGATATTACGGAAACTGGCTCCCATGATTTCAGTTTTATAGCCAAATTTTTTGTAGTAGTTATAGATTTGAGTGACAGAGAGTACCCCCGGATCTTCGGTGGCAGCATAGACCTTGCCTGTTTCTTTTTTATGCCAGTCGAGAATGCGACCCACAAAAGGAGAGATCAGTTTGGCTCCTGCTTCGGCACAGGCGATCGCTTGATGCAGCCCGAACAATAGGGTCAAGTTGCAATGAATTCCTTCTTTTTCTAACACCTCGGCAGCGCGAATGCCTTCCCAAGTGGAGGCAATTTTAATCAAGACGCGATCGCGCGAAACTCCTGCTGCTTCGTATTGCGAGATTAAGTAGCGGCCTTTGGCGATCGTGGCTTCTGTATCATAAGAGAGTCTGGCGTCAACCTCGGTAGATACGCGCCCAGGAATGATTTTTAGAATCCTCAGTCCAAACGAAATAGCAAGGCGATCGAAGGCAAGCGAAACCACCTGTTCGGGGCTAACTGATTTCCCCAGTTCCGTTCTTGCTTGTTTTAGGGTTAGATCGACAATCTCTTGATACTGAGGCATCTGTGCCGCCGCTGTAATTAAGGAGGGATTTGTGGTGGCATCCTGTGGCGTAAAGGTTTCAATTGCTTTAATGTCACCGGTATCAGCCACAACGGTGGTCATGGTTCGTAGTTGTTCGAGTAAATTTTTAGCCATGGGATTTAGTTCCTGAGTGATTACTTTAACGATGAGAGAGAATGCTTTAAAGAGAGAGAATATAGCCTCTTCTTTGACTGGAAAATATTTAAGCTGGAGTAAGTTGCCTAATTTTACTTGCTAAAGAATTCATTAAAGATGCGAAGGGCTTCACAAACTTATCCACACCTTCAATTTGAAGTTCAAACATAATCTGCTCGATATCGATTCCGATCGCAGTTACATTCGCAATCACTTGCTTGGCAACGTCTAAATCTATTTCGATGCGATCGTCAACATCGCAGTGATCGAGACAGGCAAAAATGGTCTCAGGTGGCATAGTGTTGACCGTATTTGTCCCTACTAGATTATCGACATACATAACATCACTATAGGTGGGATTTATAGTACTGGTACTTGCCCACAATAGACGTTGTTCCATTGCGCCTTTGGCTTTGAGTGCCTGCCAGCGATCGCTGGTTAAAATTTCTTTAAACCTTTGATAGGCAAGTTTGGCATTGGTGATCGCTACCTTCCCTTTAAAAGATTCTAAGTTCTTTCTTTCGGCATCGCTGATCGCACCCTTAATGCGGGCATCTAGGCGATCGTCAATTTTGCGATCGATCCGACTCAAAAAGAAACTGGCAACCGAGGCAATCTTGACATGCTCTCCCTGAGCGGCGCGAGTTTCTAATGCCCGAATATAGGCCCATGCGGTTTTTTCATAATCAGCAATGGAAAACAGCAGGGTGATATTCACAGGAATTCCCGCGCGAATTACCTGCTCGACGGCACTAAATCCTGCATCTGTGCCGGGGATTTTGATCATAATATTGGGGCGATCGAGCGCAGTCCAAAACCGCATGGCCTCGTCAATCGTTCCTTCGGTATCATTTGCCAAATAGGGTGAGACTTCTATGGAAACGTAGCCATCTTTCCCTGCCGAAGCATCAAAGACTTCTCTCAAGATATCTGCAGCATTCTGAATATCTTCAAATACGAGGGATTCATAGATCTCCTGTACGGACTTACGCGCTTTAATCCCCTTTGCGATCGCGGGATCGTAAATCGCGTTACCTGCGATCGCATTCTCAAAAATTGCAGGATTAGACGTAATGCCACGAATCCCCTTAGTCTTTACCATATCCGCCAGTTGTCCTGACTGGATCGCGTCACGGCTGAGGTTGTCCATCCAAACACTCTGCCCATATTTGTGTATTTCTGTTAAGTGATTGGTTGTCATAATCGCTTACGCTTCGTCCAATGTCGCACATTTGACACAATCATAAGTCGCTCTACCCATAAACAGGGTAAGTTTTACAGTAATTACAGATCGTCAAAAAATTTAGCTTAATTAAAAGCCCAGCACCTCCAACTCCAAGCCTGAAGCAAGGTGAGCTAGTTTAGACAGATCGCTCGGATCGGAAAGATGGGGCAAAACCCCCAGCACTGGAACGTAGGTCAAGCTCTGAATTAAATCGATCGCCGCAAAATTCTCGATGTCTTGAGAAGAACAGGGTTGAGCGCAACTTAAAACAATCCCCTTGAGATCGATCTTTTTTAGCGTTGCCAAAGCCACATTTGCCACGGCTTGCCCGATCGCTCCCAAACGCACAGGCACGACCAACACCGTCGCGATTCGCCAATCGCTTGCCAGATCTGCCACCGTATATTCGTAGGTAATCGGCGACCCCAACCCGCCCAAAGACTCGACCAACAGGCATTGCTTCTGCTGCTGTAAGGTTTGAAACTGCTGCCAGATCTTACCTAAATCGATGCTTTTTCCTTCTTGAACTGCCGCGATCGCAGGGGCAATGGGGGTTTCAAAATAAATCGGCGTAATTTCTTCTAAGGTTTGGGAAAGTGAGAATGTGCGTTGAAAAAATTCGCGATCGCCTTCGCCAGATTGAATTGGTTTATAGATTCCTAAGGTTTGGGAACTGCGATGGGTTTGCCAGTAAGCCGCAAGACTGGAGGTTAAAACGGTTTTTCCCACGCCTGTATCTGTTCCAACGATCAATAAAGGTTGCATATTTTCGCAATCTAATCCACTAACTACTACTTTCCGAATTCAACAGTTTCTATCACGATCCTGTAGAGAAATTATCGCAGGATTGAACTAGGCGTGACACAGTTTCGGTCTGTTTGCTATGCTTGACCAGTATTTCTGCCTTTTTTTACGAAAATCCCCCAATAATATTAGGAGCAAAGATCGTGGCTTTATTCGATGACGTTTTAGGCATGGTTGGTGGTAAAGGTGGTGCTGAGGGCACATTGGGCGCAATTAGCCACCTAATTGACGAAAACGGTGGACTCAACGGACTGCTTAAGAAATTTAACGATAGCGGTCTGGCAGCAGCGGCCAGTTCTTGGGTGGGGCTGGGTGAAAACCAACAGCTTTCTGCCGAAAATATTATGCAAGTTTTGGGTAATGGCAAAGTGCAGCAACTTGCCCAACAGTTTGGCATAGACCAAAATCAATTGGCTTCGCAAATTGCGGGAATGCTCCCACAGGTCATTGATAAGCTTACGCCTGATGGCACGGTTCCTGCTGGTAACGACGTTCTCAGCCAAGGTCTGCAACTGTTAAAGTCCAGTCTATTTAAGTAGGCTCAAAACTATACAGGCAAGGAAGGGCAGTCATATCGGCACTGCCCTAGGAATATTTTTAAGGATATTTTAGGGCTGGGAATCTTCTAGACTCTTGAAGCCATCGCCATCACAAACGCATCTGTGGTCATATCCAAACAGTATTTAGTGTACTCGTACATCAAGTGAATTTTTTGAGGTGAGGTTGGGTACTCCATAGTTGTTTTAAATTATAGCTTCAAGCCATTTAAACTTTGCTATAGACATATGTTCTTAGACAAGGATTAAAATCAAAGGCTAAAATTTTCTAGAGCGATCGCAATATGCGTCCAAGTTGTACCTCCTTGCAAAAATACGGTATAGGGCGGGCGTAAAGGTCCATCAGCGGATAATTCGGAAGTACTACCATCGACAAAAGTTCCACCTGCCATCACCAGTTCGCTAACATAGCCCGGCATATTGCCCGGCACGGGGTCTACATAGGAGTCAATCGGTGAAAAGCGTTGCACGTTGCGACAGAACTTCACTAACTTTTCGGGGTCTCCCAACTGGATGGCTTGAATCACATCGCGGCGCGGGGCAAAAGGCAAGGGATTGACTGGATAGCCAAGGCGATCGAATACATAGGCAGCGAGATGATTCCCTTTCATCGCTTCTCCTACCATCTGCGGTGCGAGGAATAACCCCTGAAATAGCAGGCGGTTCTGATCGAAGGTAGCGCCCCCCGAAGTTCCAATTCCCGGAGCAGTCAGGCGATTTGCCGCAGCATTGACGTATTCAGCTTTCCCAGCTACGTAGCCCCCTGCTGTAACAATCGTGCCACCGGGGTTTTTAATCAGGGAACCTGCGATCAAATCTGCTCCCACAGCCGTTGGTTCCAAGGTTTCCACAAACTCGCCATAGCAGTTGTCCACAAAACAGACCGTATTGGGATTTTGCTGTTTGACCATTTGAATGATTTTGGCAATGTCCGCGATCGCTAAACTCTGTCGCCAGTCATAACCACAGGAACGCTGGATCAACACCATGCGGGTTTCTGGTTTGACCGCAGTTGCCAGAGCTTCCCAATCCACTTCGCCTGAGGTAGTCAGATCGACTTTACGATAGCGAACGCCGAAATCCTTGAGGGAACCATTTAACCCATTATTTGGAATATCTTCTCCATGTTTAGAATCCTCGCTGGCTTCGACACCAATCACCTCCTCTAGCGTATCGTAGGGAGCGCCCACCACGGACAATAGTTCATCCCCAGGGCGTAAAATCCCAAATAAGCAGCAAGCGATCGCATGGGTTCCAGAAACGTACTGAACGCGCACAGTAGCAGCTTCGGCTCCCATGACTTGAGCGTAAACGCGATCGAGAACTTCTCTACCCATATCGTTATGTCCGTATCCTGAGACACTGGCAAAGTGATGCGCACCCACGCGATGGTCGCGAAATGCTTGCAAGACACGCTCTAGGTTCTGTTTTACCTTTCGATCGATTGCGGTGAATGTAGGGGCGAGGTCGGCGATCGCCTGTTCGATCAATGCTGCCATTTTTTCATTCTTGGCGGAACTGCTGATGGCATCATTCATCTTCGTAATCATCCTCGTAATCTTCTGTATAAATATCTTGCTTTTGTCTCAGCCTGCCTGTGGATTTACTCACCTTAATCGACGGAGTGCGATCGGCAAGAGAAGGAATCCGACCTTCTAAATATTTGATCAGCTTGAGCGTAAATAAGGTAAAGACAGCGCCAATCAAACCGATCGCGTATAGACCCGCTCCGACTGCCACGCCCAAAGCCGCAGATACCCAAATTGCAGCGGCTGAAGTTAATCCTTGCACCTTTACGGTGTTACGTTTCGTCTCGCGATTGTTTCTAGACTGGTGCAAAATTTCACCTGCCCCCAAAAAACCTATGCCAGCAGTGACTCCTTGAATCACTCGACTGAGAGCATCGGGATTGGGATGCACGCCAAATCCTCCTACATGGAGTGGAACCATGACAAATAGGGTCGAACCAAAACTAACTAGCATATGCGTGCGTAGCCCTGCGGGTTTATGGGCGAGTTGCCTTTCCCAACCAATTAGCCCCCCAACAAACAGGGACAAACTGAGTTTGCAAATTACGATCAACCAATCATCCATCAAGAACGCATAGCCCCAAGTCATCAATATTTCTAGCTTGAACAGTTTATCCTGAAAGCATTACCAATCGCTTAACAATACTGGCACAGGCAGTTCAGCTTTACATCTCCCATTTTATAATCAGTTTTTGTCTGGTAATTCCGATTGGAATTGGAATTGCGACACATTGGGATTTGATTTCCGCGCTCCATACGATCTTTCAAAAAAGCGGCGGTGCTGCTTTTTTGAAAATGGGATAAAATGCCTAAACTTACAATTTCTAATGATTATGGTTTTTGCTAACTCCATATCCCCAGAAACCATTCTCGAAAATGGTGACAAACTCAATCGAGAGGAATTTGAGCGTCGGTATGCAGCATCAAACATCAAAAAAGCAGAACTAATCGAAGGAATTGTATACGTGGCATCTCCCCTACGCTTCATCCCTCACGGTAAGCCTCACAGTAACATCATTACTTGGCTGGGGACATATCAAGCAGCGATCGCTGGACTAGAGGTTAGGATCGAACCGACGGTAAGGCTCGATCGCGACAACGAACCTCAACCCGATGCCGTGCTATTTCGCTTAGGTGGCAATGCCCAAATCGATTCTGATGGTTACATTACTGGCGCACCAGAGCTAATTGCCGAAATTGCAGCAAGTACGGTTTCCTACGATCTTCACAGTAAAAAACGCATCTACGAACGCAACGGCGTAAAGGAATACATTGTCTGGCGCACCTTAGATCGACAAATTGATTGGTTTATTTTAGAAAACAGTACCTATAGAAACCTAGAACCCGATACAGCAGGAATTATCCGCAGTCGAGAATTTAAGGGTTTATGGCTAAATGTCAATGCACTTCTAAACAACGATATGGCAGCAACTCTTAAAACCTTACAGACTGGCATGGCAAGCTAATCAATCCCGAATGGTCTATATAAATTTAGAATATAAGCTCGCGATCGCTTAGCGCACTACTTGAATGGTCTCTAAACTAAGATCGCTACAACCATTCATGATTCCGCCTGCCTGCTTCACGCGTTGCAAATATGCCACCACATCAACAGTAATCTCTTCACCCGGACAGAGAATGGGAATTCCGGGCGGATAGGGACAAACTAGTTCCGTACTAATTCGCCCGATCGCTGCCGCAAACAACAAGCGATCGCGTTGTGCAAAAAATGCTTCCCTCGGCGTAATTCTCACAATCGGAGCAAGACGATGCGGATCGAAACGATTTGGATCGTGAAGCTGATAGCCAATCGCTGATGACCGCTCGCTTTCTGAAATCTGTTGCAAGCCTGTCACCAATCGCTCGATATCTGCTTCTCGGTTGCCTAAACTGAGAATAAATACAAGTTGTGTCAAGGTGGGCATTTCAGGCATTACCTCCAAAGATGAATGCAACATCGTATCGACATCAAAGCCCGTTAAGCCAAGGTGCGTATCGACCATCACCGTAAGGCGCGTGGGGTCAAGGGTGGGCACTTGTGATTGATCGAAGGTTGAGAATCCTTGAATTTGAGAAATTTGCGATCGCGCTTGGTTGGCTAAAGCGATCGTTCGGTCTAACAATTCACAGCCATGTAAAGCCATTTGTCGCCGTGCCACATCTAAAGAGGTAAGCAGCATTAGATTCGGACTAGTAGACTGCACCAACTGCAATGCCTGACTGACGCGATCGGACGCGATCGAATCCCCCTGTAGGTGTAACATTGATGCCTGCGTCAGCCCTGAGGTGACTTTATGGGTAGACTGCACCACCAGATCGGCTCCAGCCTGCAACGCCGCGATCGGTAGATCGGAATGAAAGCTCAAATGTGCACCGTGAGCGGCATCCACCAGCAAAGGTACGTGATGGGCATGGGCGATCGCGGCAATTTTCTCAATATCCCCACAGACACCATAGTAATTGGGACTGACAATCAAAACGGCTTTAGCATCTGGATGGGCAAGTAAAGCTTGCTTGACTGTATGCGGCGAAACCCCGCAGTCCAGATCGAATTTGGCGTTATATTCAGTTTCCAGATAAATCGGTACGGCTCCCGATAGGATGAGAGCAGCGATCGCAGCTTTATGACAGTTGCGCCCCAAGAGAATCTTGTCGCCTGTTTGGCACGCAGCTAACACCATCGCCTCAATACCACAGGTCGAGCCATTCACCAGAAACCAAGTGCGATCGGCGCCATAGGCTTCAGCGGCAAGGTCTTCGGCAGCAGCGATCGCGCGATCGAGTCCCGGTAGCTCAGGTAAATCTAACCGAAATAAATTTTCACCTAGCAAAGCCGCAAACTCAGGGTCGATCCCTTGCCCCCTCTTATGACCGGGCATGTAAAACGGTGCGTGGTCAACCTTGAGATAGGCTTTGACAGCATCAAATAGCGGTGCAGTGTCTTGATTTAGCACTAGAATCTTAAGCAGTGAAAAACATCTGGCTGTGAAAACTGATACTCTTTTTTACACATTATTCAAAGCCTATCCAGCTTTCTTTTTTGAGTTAATTGGGCAAGATCCCCAGCAATTTGAAGGATATCAGTTTCTGTCGGTTGAGCTTAAGCAAGGCGAGAAATCAAAAACAGTGACAGACAGCAAGATTTGATAGAGTTGATAGAGACGATTTTAGTGTACAAATTTCCCGAAAAAAGTCGTCAGGAGATCGAAGATATGCTGGACTTACGAGAATTAAGTGAATTGAGGCAAACCAGAGTCTATCGAGAAGCTTTAGAGGAAGGAAAGCTTGAAGGAAAACTTGAAGGAAAACTTGAGAGCGTTCCAAAATTAATTGAGCTAGGGTTAAGCATAGAGCAAATTACAGAGGCTTTAGGACTCTCTATCGAGGTGGTACGACTGATAGCAGAAAAGCGATCGCCTAAAAAAAGCAGCCCCAAAGCCCAAGCCCCCAAAAACAAATCGGTCAAAACCAAGAAGAATTCAAATAGTTAGTTTCACCCTATGACAAATATCGCTGTAATTGATTACGATATGGGCAACCTGCACTCTGCTTGCAAAGGACTAGAGCTGGCAGGAGCCACGCCAATAATTACCAACGATCCAGAAAAACTGGCGATCGCTGATGGCATTGTTTTGCCAGGAGTAGGAGCTTTTGACCCTGCGATGGTCAAAATCAGGCATCACAATCTAGAAGCCCCAATTAAAGCCGCGATCGCATCGGGAAAACCTTTTTTAGGCATTTGTTTGGGGATGCAAATCCTATTTGATGGTAGCGAAGAAGGCAAAGAATCAGGCTTAGGAATTTTAGCGGGGACGGTGAAACGGTTTAGCCCAGAGCCAAATATCACAATTCCGCACATGGGCTGGAATCAGCTAGAGCTAACGCAGCCCGTTTGTCCGCTTTGGCAAGACTTGAGTGCAAACCCTTGGATGTATTTTGTACACTCTTACTATGCTGTACCGACTGATGCAACCGCGATCGCGGCGACAACAACCCACGGACACCAAATAGCCACGGCAGCGATCGCGCAAAAAAATCTGATGGCAGTCCAATTTCACCCCGAAAAATCTTCTACGGACGGGATCAAAATTTTAAAAAATTTCGTCACCTTGGTGATGTCTAACACTGCAACCCGATCTAAGGTCACCGTCTAAAAGCCATAATGTAAACGTAGCGATCGGCGATCGGTTGTTTCGAGTTGTTTCAAACAGCTAATTTCTAACGGTTGATTTTAGGTTGCTATAGTAGTGCTTAGGTAATATCCAAGAAAATCTATATCAAATACCTTAGGGGCAATCCCCCTGTGGTTGCTCTAGATCGCTCGGGGTAGGCACACCACCGCTACCCTTACCTATGGTAATTTGTTTGCTGGAAATCTCCTTGTTAGATAGTCATAACGTTTCTAGATAGTAGGATCAATCAAATGTTCATCAAAGTACTGCATAAATTAGCTGCTTCTAGTTGTCTAGTAGCTGGCATCAGCTTGGTCGGATCGGTGCTACCCCAGACCAGCTTTGCCCAAACCAACGCAGGCTTTATTTTATGGGGTAATACCAAAGATAATGCGCTCGACTATTGCCTCGATCAAGGTAGTGCCGATCGCTACGATCGCTATTACCTAGAAGTAAAGTCACAAAAGTTTAAGGTGTCTGAGGTAATCCTTACCTATCCAGAACATTACACAGGTGTATTTGACCAGTCTGGCATTGAGCTTCGCCTATCTAGTGACTGTCGTAGCGGTAAGAGTATTCCGTTAGAGTCGGCAACATGGGATAAAGAAAACCGCCGAATTGTTGTGGTTCCCAAAGAAGCCGTTCCTGCTAACACACCCATGCGGCTTGTACTGTCAAACGTACGAAATCCCTATTTTGGCGGTATGTTTCAATTAGATGCGAGGGTCATGCGAGCAGATGTCCCCGTTCCCGTTTATGTTGGTTCTTGGATTATCGGGATCGATTAATTTAAAGGCATCCATGAATATCCTAATCAGTAATGACGATGGCATCTATTCACCAGGCGTCAGGGCACTTGCTGACGCGCTCAGTGAAGGAGTCAATGGGGGAGAGCATACAGTTACCGTGGTCTGTCCAGATCGAGAACGATCGGCAACAGGTCATGCGCTCACCTTGCAAGAACCGCTCAGAGTCGATGCGATCGCCAATGTTTATCATCCATCCGTAACCGCATGGGCTTGCTCGGGCACACCTTCTGACTCGGTAAAGTTGGCGCTCGATGCCATCTTACCCTCCCCTCCCGATTTAGTGCTTTCTGGGATCAATCGCGGTTCCAATCTAGGCACAGATGTGTTGTATTCAGGTACAGTTTCGGCAGCGATGGAGGGTGTATTGGAGGGGATACCAAGTATCGCTTTTAGCCTTGCCAGCTTTGCCTCAACCGACTTTAGTGCCGCTGCCAACTTTGCCAAACAGATGGTGGCAGCGATCGCAGCTCACCCCATTAAAGATCCGATTTTATTAAATGTGAATATTCCAGCGATTCCTGCGGGAGATATTTGCGGTGTCGTGGTGACAAAACTTGGAATTCGGCGCTATCGGGATATCTTTGAAAAACGTATCGATCCTAGAGGCAAAACCTATTACTGGTTATCCGGTGAAGTGATTGAAGAAGAAGCCGCACCCAATAGCGATATTCAAGCCATTCGCAACAACTACATCACAATTACACCACTCCAATACGATCTGACAGGTTATAGCAGTTTAGAACTGCTCGATGGCTGGGTGAAAGATGCGTTGGGAAATCTATCGTGAGAGCTAGAAAGATCGTAATTTCGATTTTTATTGTTTTTATCGTTGCGATCGCAATTGCGTTCTTTAATCTCAGTGCGATCGTAAAAAACAATTTCGAGCAAAACGTGAGTCAGGCTCTAGGCGTTAACGCCAAAATTGAGAATTTAAATCTCCAGTTATTCAGCGGTCATGTTGATATCAAGGGTTTGGTAGTTTCCAATCCTTTGGGTTTTTCAACCCCACATTTTTTCAAGATCGGTGAATTTGAATTTCAAGTCAAGCCAAATACCATCCTCAATGAAACCGTTGAAGTGGAGACATTTAAACTGAAGGAAGTTAGTGTCAATATTGAGCAGCAAGTCAATAAAAATAACATTCTCGAAGTTTTAGACCACATCGAAAAGCAGAAAGGGAAGGAAGACAAAAACCAGAAAAAGCTGAGATTAAAATTAGCTTCTGTGGATAATATTGCTTTGAAATTAACCCTCTCTCAGTTTGGTGTAGTCCTCAGTACGTTAAATCTCAGTCTGCCGAATATAGAATTAAAAAATATTGGTACGGATGATGTCCAGGGAGTTCTGTTAAGCGAACTTACAAGGCAATTGGTATCAGCAATTGTCAAGGAAGTTTTAATCCAAAACAAGCAAAATATTCCTGATAGCATCTTACAGATGTTTAAAAGTAAAATGATGGGTTCAACAGCCCTCTCTCCTAACCCTCTCTTTGCTCCAACAATAGCTCCCAAAATATAGGATAATTTTTACTCATTCGATTGGATAGATGGAAATGTCAGAAGATCTAAACATGGATAGCGATCGCCCCACACCACAAGCCTTGGGATTTTGTCAACCCGCCGAGTGGGAGCCTCATACCGCCTGTTGGTTGGCATTTCCTAGCGATCGCGACCTGTGGCTAGAAGATCTAGAAGCAGCCCAAGCCGAATTTATTGCCCTTGCCCGTGCGATCGCCCAGTCAGAGCCGATAGAGATTCTCGTTCCTAACTTGGAAATCGAAGCGATCGCCAAAGCCGCGCTGAAAGATATCCCAGTGCGATTTCATCTCATTCCCTTTGGCGATATTTGGATGCGTGACATCTCTCCCATCTTTACAACAAAGCATCAAGAAAAAAGCCAAGAGAATACCACTGCTGCACTCACCTTCCAGTGGAATGGTTGGGGACATAAATATATGTTGGAAGGGGACGATCTGGTAGCAGAACGCATTGCCAAGTCTTTACAAATCCCAACCTTCCAATTTCCTTGGGTGCTCGAAGGCGGCGCTGTAGAAGTAGACGGACAAGGAACCTGTCTCACTACCAAGCAATGTCTGCTCAACCCTAACCGCAATCCTGAGATGAGCCAAGCTGAGATTGAGTCAGGGCTAAAACAAGCCCTCGGTGTGCGCAAAATTCTGTGGATAGAATCTGGGTTGCTGAACGATCACACCGACGGACATATCGACACGATCGCGCGGTTCGTTGCCCCCAGTGTGGTCATGTGCATGCAGGCAGCATCCACAGAAGATCCCAATTATCAAGTATTAGAGGATATTGCCGAACAGCTATCTAGGTTTACCGACGCTCGCGATCGCCCATTAACCGTTGTCCGCATTCCCTCCCCAGGTTTGGTGCTCGATTCTGATGGTGAGATTATGCCTGCCAGCTATTTAAATTTCTATATTGCCAATGGGGGCGTCATCGTCCCAACCTATGATTCACCCTTCGATCGCCAAGCCGTCGAAGCGATCTCGGCTCACTTTCCCAATCGAACTACCGTAGGGCTGAGTGCTAAAACAATTCTTCTGGGCGGCGGTGCCTTTCACTGCATTACCTGCCATCAGCCAGCATAGTCCATTCAGGCATTCCCAAAAAGACCTTGCATCGGCGAGGTCTTTTTAAAGAATGACTAGTATTATTTTCCGAATTAGGAATATTCATGAATATTCTAATTTGTTTCAAAATTTAAATTTTGAGCCAAGGCGATCGCCTGCATTACTGAAACCTCGCCACTTGCTACCAACTTGATAATTGGGAAGAAACGGTCTGCGATTGCCAGGTTGCGCTCGACATTGCAGCCGAGCAGTTCTTCTGGAATTATCGTGTTGCCTAGTTCGACACTAATCTTAAATCGGACTTCACCAGAATCTAAGTCAATTTCAAAATTACCAACAGGCATTCCATAGTTCGCTCTGGTCAAGAATTCTGAAACTGGCAAACGAGATACCTCAGGGATATTTTCTTGATAAATAGAATAAAAGCCAATTTCAGTATCAAGGTCGTTACCTAGGGCAAAGCAGTCCCACTCACCACTTAAGCCCTTGTACGAAAGCTTGATAATCCCATATTCTTCTAGCAATCCATAATCCCAATCTTCCGACTCAAAAAAATCTATGAGTTGAGTAAAAAGTTCGTTGGTCTCAATCCCAACATCTTCGGACTCATCCTCCTCCGATGCCCAATGAGTACGATAGACAATTTCTGCACTTGAGCCTTCTTCATCAAGCATAGATTGCTTAGCATAAAGCAAATACCAATTTTCTGTTTCTAATAATGGCGATTCCGATCCATTGAGTTCCAGTAAATATTTCGCCGCCTCTTCTACCGTATTTGCATGTACTAATAAATCGTCGAGACATTCGTCATCTAAGATAATCTCTAGTTCCACCATGCGATCGCGATGAAATTCTTCACCAAAATCAGTAGCTCTTAACTCAGACTCATGGTTAAACATTTCCCTTAGACTTCCCTGTTGATAGATTTCAAAGTCTATCTCAAAAGTCATTTGACAACTCATCACATCTCCATCTTCTTCGTCCCAAGACAAATCGACATTATGCATTTCTAAAGGAATTCCATCGCGATCGCGCAATGAAAAAGGCTGAGAGATTGCAGAATGATTGGTTTCCATGCTTATAGATACATTAAGGGCTATAGATTAATGAGTAGAGAATATTGCTAGGTGCTAACATTCAGACTTTAAATGCTAACCCATTTCTACCAAGCTCTGTATATGCTTTCTCTACTAGTTTTATGGCATTCTCACCCATGAATATTATCAAAGATAATCGGTGAGAGCAGCATCCTAGAACACATCGATCCCTAGAAGAATACGACTGCTCAACGGGCTGGGTTAGTTTGTCAGATTTGGGATTGAGATAATGCTGTCAACCAACCTAATATTCCCTAAGACACTACTCCCTGAGACACTATCCTCGTGCGATCGCGATTCCTGTAGAAGAACAAGCTCCTAATGGAGGAAGTGGCGAACGTGGGTGAGAACCATGACCAACCCTAGCTCATCCGCTGCCTTAATCGAATCTCCATCGCGCATACTGCCACCGGGCTGTACGATCGCCGTAATTCCCGCCGCCGCAGCAGTACGAACAGAATCATCAAATGGGAAGAAGCCATCGCTGGCTAGTACTGCGCCTTTCGTGCGATCGCCTGCTTGCTCTAGGGCAATTTTAGCAGAGCCGACTCGATTCATCTGACCTGCACCAATGCCCAGTGTGACGCGATCTCCTGTAATCGCGATCGCATTCGACTTGACATGGCGACAGATTTTCCAAGCAAAGATCAGTTCCTGCATTTGCTCTGGGCTGGGCTGTTTTTGGGTTACAACCTGCCAAGTTTCGGGAGTTGCGGGTAGATCGTCGCTTTTTTGCACCAACATACCACCAGCAATTAGCTTGACGGTTTCGCTCGTTCCCTGTTGCATCTCAGGGAGAACGAGAACGCGCAGGTTCGGCTTAGCTGCCAAAATCGTTGCAACACTTGCCACACAAGCTGGGGCGACCACGCATTCTAAGAAGGTTGAGGTGAGAGCCTTGGCAGTCTCTTCATCAATGGGACGATTTAAGGCAACGATACCGCCAAATGCAGAGGTGGAATCTGCGGCAAAGGCTTTTTGATAGGCTTCGGCAATGGTTGGTGCGATCGCGACGCCACAGGGATTATTGTGTTTGACGATTACAGCGCAGGGGGCATCGTTCCAAAACTCAGCCACAATACTCCGCGCTGCTTCTAAATCGAGCAAGTTGTTATAGCTGAGTTCTTTCCCTTGTAATTGTTGAGCCGCCGACCAGCCCTTAGGTGCGGCTCCTAACTGATACCAAGTTGCAGGTTGATGGGGGTTCTCACCATAGCGCAGGGGTTTGGGACTGTGACACAGCAGGGTATAGGAAGAAGAAAGGGAAGGTTGAGAAGAAGTTGCTCCTGTCGATGAAACTTCCATTAAATCGATTTTTGCCTGCGCCTCATTCAGAATCTCTTTGGTGAGATAGTCTGCGATCGCGCGATCGTAAGCTTGGGTATGGGAAAAGGCTGCTAAGGCAAGCGATCGGCGAAATTCTATGCGCGTCTCACCATTGTGAGCTTTGAGTTCTTCCAGATAGGCATTGTACTGGGCGGGATTTGATAGCACCGATACATATTGATGATTTTTGGCAGCGGCGCGAATCATGGTTGGACCACCGACATCAATTTGCTCGATCGCTTGTTCTAGAGACACACCTGCTTTGGCGATCGTCTGCTCAAACGGATAGAGATTTACCACCACAAGCGTTACAGGTTGAATATCATTCGCAGTTAAATCGGCGCGATCGCTCTCTAGATCTGGGCGCGATAAAATCCCGCCATGAATTTTAGGATGCAGGGTTTTGACGCGTCCGCCCAAGATTTCGGGGGCTCCCGTATAGTCAGACACTTTGGTTACGGGCAAGTTTGCTTCTTTGAGCGCTTTAGCGGTTCCGCCACTGCTGATGAGTTGAAACTGGTATGACTCCACTAAGACACGTGCCAGATCGATCAGTCCTGTCTTGTCCGAGACGCTCAAAATGGCGAGGCGATTCATAAGTTGTTTAACTCCATAGATAACTGCGTACAATCCAAAATCTAAATTGCAGGACTATACAAGGCTACATGAGATTATAGAACCTGTTTAGGCTCTTTTCCTCGAAAGTTAAGGCTTTTAGGCAAATCTCTATCAATATTGCGTTGAGAATATTCCGAATTTTGTCATATTGATAATTTGATATAATTCCATGTAGGTTTATCCTACGGCTTAAACAGCTATGACCTTTTTCGATGCTAATTCACCACTACGTCTTGGAATCTCTTCACATCCAAGCTTAGATAATTTTTTCGCAATCTCCCAACAGTTCATCAGGCAAAAATGATTGTTTCGATTAGGGTTGGTGAATCTTGGTCTGTAAAGTATGTGGAAGTCTTTTATCTAAACCATCATAGAGTTCGCGATCGCTGACTGCTTTGTCCCATTGCGATCGCTGTAAGATAGAAGCATGGAAAGCAGTGAGCGAACCCTCAAACAGTTTTAACTACATTTTAGTAAAGGTGAAACTATGACCGCTACAGCCATCAAACCCTCAACCCTAGAAGAATTTCTACAACTATCGGAGACAAAACCCGCATATGAATTTATTGATGGACAAATCATACAGAAACCTATGCCTCAAGGAGAACATAGCCAGCTTCAGATCGAACTATGCGAAACGATAAATCAAATCGCTAAGCCGCAAAAAATTGGTAAAGCCTTTCCAGAGTTGCGCTGCGTTTTTGGTGATTTGGCGATCGTTCCAGACATAGCTGTATTTCGTTGGGAACGCATCCCCTGCTTACCATCAGGACGAATTGCTAATCGTTTTGAGACCTATCCAGACTGGTCTATTGAAATTCTCTCTCCCGATCAAAGATATAAACAAGTATTAGCAAAGCTATTACACTGTGCTGAATATGGAACTGAACTAGGGTGGTTACTCGACTCAGAAGATGAAAGTATTTTAGTCATAGATAGCGATCGCCGAGTTAAGGAACTAAGAAATAGCGATCGCCTGCCAGTCCTTAGTGGGATTGATTTAGAACTAACCGTTCAACAGGTATTTAGCTGGCTGAATTTGTGACACACTTCTATCACTGACCTTAGTAAAAGTACAGTGTAGGCTTTTAACGGGTCAGGAACTTTGGTTGCTAGTAGCGCGATCGGCGATCGCTTTATCCGATCGATGACTAGATAAATAAAAAAAAGCTGCATCGCAGCTTTTTTTTATTCGTAAAACAATCTAACAATCTATGCAGTTACCAACTCAGGACGCTTGCTGTGGCGAATATCAGAAATCGCTTGAGCGTAGTTCTTTGCCTTAAATACAGCCGAACCAGCCACGATCGCATTGGCTCCCGCTTCCAAAACTTGCCAAGTATTGTTGCCCTTTAGACCACCATCGACTTCGATCCATGGGTCGAGACCGCGCTCGTCACACATTTCACGCAACTGACGAATCTTGGGGATAACGGTAGGAATAAAGCTTTGACCGCCAAAACCGGGGTTAACGCTCATAATCAGCACGAGGTCACAAAGATCCAAGACATGCTCGATAAAACTGAGGGGTGTAGAGGGGTTCAGTGAAACTCCAGCTAACTTACCGAGTTCGCGAATTTGACCCAAATTGCGGTGCAGGTGAGGGCAAGCATTATGTTCGGCATGAACGGTGATAATATCCGCGCCTGCTTTGGCAAAATCAGGGACATATCGCTCTGGTTCGACGATCATCAAATGCACATCCAAAATCTTTTTGGTGACAGGGCGAATTGCCTCAACGATTAATGGCCCAATCGTGATATTAGGGACAAACCGACCATCCATGACATCAACGTGAATCCAATCTGCGCCAGCAGCATCAACGGCACTAATTTCTTCGCCTAATCGACTAAAATCGGCTGACAGAATTGAGGGAGAAATAACTGTAGATTTTTGTGCCATATGCTTACGCGGTAGTGATAGTTACAGATTTTCTTAATGTTAACATTTTCAGCGACATCCTTTTGCATTCTGAAATGCGATCGCCAAGCTGAGACTGTTCCTAGATTTGCGTAGCCTAGCCTATATAATGAATGGTTGCCTACAGAACCAAATTTTTTGGGATGCGTTATGCACTGCCCTTTTTGTCAAAACATGGAAAGTCGCGTACTAGAGTCTCGTGCAGCAGAGGCAGGGCATAGCGTGCGACGCCGCAGAGAATGCTTGAAATGCCAACGTCGGTTTACAACCTACGAAAGAATTGAATTTGTGCCAATTACCGTAATTAAACGCGATGGGACGGCAGAATCTTTCGATCGCTCTAAATTGCTGCGCGGCATGGTTCGTGCCTGCGAAAAAACGGGGGTATTGCAAGAAAAGCTAGAAGCTATGATTGATGAAATCGAATCACAGCTTCAGTTGCGAGAAAATCACAATGTTACGAGCGTGGAGATTGGTGAAATGGTTTTAGAGCACCTCCAAACCGTAAGCGAGGTAGCTTACGTGCGTTTTGCCTCTGTCTATCGCCAGTTTAAAGGGGTCAGAGATTTTGCTGAAGCCCTCAGTCAGCTAGATAAAAATGCTCAAAATATTCCGTGAATCCGTCCCTATGATGCGGGAATCTTGGCGAACCATGCGGTGATGCCATCCGCGATCGCGGTTGCCAGTCGCTGTTGCTGCTCTGGATCGACGATCCATTCAAATTCATCAGGATTGATCATAAAGCCGAGTTCCAAAAGCACGGATGGTGTTGTAGTCGAGCGAACGAGTGCTAAATTTGCCCAATAGACGCCATAGTCGGGGCGATTGAGCTGTTTGACCAAGTAATTTTGTAGAAATCTCGCCAAATCGCTACTTTGGGGATGGTACCAAAAAGCGCCAACTCCCGCTGTGTTTATGGCATCCCCATTATCGGGAAGCGCGTTGTAATGAATGCTCAACGCGATCGCGGGTTCATTTCGATCGATTGTGTCTACCCGTTCTTCCAAGCCTAAATCGATGTCCTTGTCGCGGGTCATGACGACGGTAGCACCGCGCTTTTGCAGTTCGGCTTGCAAGAGTTTAGAGGTAATCAGCGTCGCTGTTTTTTCTGGATAGCCCGTCGGCGATCGCGTCCCCAAGTCTTCATCTCCACCATGCCCGGGGTCGAGCACGATCTTAATTCCTGCGAGGGGTTGAGGTGCAGCAGGTTGCGATCGGAGGATGGGGGGATGTTTGATCGAGAGCACCAGACTCGAGCCTTCGTACCGTAGTTTGTAGCCCCATTGCTGGCTAGATTTGAGGCCGATCGTGTAAACCACCTGACTGGGGGCATTCTGTTGCGAGGCGATTTGCTGCCAAGTGATTTGCCCGATCGCGGGGTCGTTGCCAATTAAAATCGTATCGGTTTGGGCGGTCACATTATGGAGAGTGAGCGTGAGGGTGCGATCGCCCTGCGCCACGGTCATGGGAACTGGAACTTCTAAAGGGAAAGTAATCTCTGTCCAATTGGAGACTTTTTTCGTGCCGAGGCTATGGATGCTTGAATGGATGGGGGCTTCTACATCTTGGATTCGCACAGATTTACGGTTAATCCAAGCGCCATAGTCAAGTCGGAACCAATCCCCCTGTCTGCCTGTAATTAGAGCTTTTGAACCCTTGGGCAGTGGGGTCAAACGCGAAAAGTCACTACTCGCACCCGTGCGAGTTATGGCAGAAGGAACGGTAACTTCCACGATCTGGAGGCGATCGGGTGATAGTACTTCCACAGTTCCTTGGGCTGGTTGGCGGATGGTTTGATTGGCTTTGGTGACTCGAAACTCAGGCTTGCCTAGGATGCCAGAGTTCGCGAAAGCAGTACAGCCTAAATATTTTCCGATCGCTGGTTCCACCGAGGGTTGATTATTGCCTGTTAAGACTGCGTAGTTAGGTGGCAGTTGTGCCTCTGACTGGCTAGTCTTTAGAGAAACTGTGCGATCGCCTAGAACTACGGAAACATCGGCATTCGGCGTGGCGATCGCTTCAAAACAAATCCGTTCGTTGGGCTGGATCGCTATATCCTGTTTGGGAAGTAAAGAATCAGAAATAAATCCCAACTCAGAAGGTGGCGCAATCCTCGTAGCAAGTCGGGTGATGTTCGTAGCGATCGCCTGCGAAGTCTGTTTTTGCCCTTGAGAATTTTGATACTCAAGCGTAAAGCTGTTTTGCCCCAGTTGTAATGGCAGGCTAGGTGCAAAGTGTCCCGCCGCATTGCGTTTAATTGCCACACCGTTAATCGTGACTATCCCCTCAGGCGGAGCCGAACCAATGAAAAAGATTTTGTTACTGTAGGTTTCGTGTTTTAAAGGCGGATAGGTGAGGTGTAGTTGCGGCGATCGCGTCTGCGCTCCCGCAGCTAAGGTGAGAAGTAACGTGACGACGGCTAGAATCAAGCCAATAAAAAATCGCCTAAATTCAGAACCACGGATTTTCACGGACTTTGGGATAGCACGGATTTTTATACTTCTGTATTTTTGAAAAATCAGTGTCATCATTATTTAACCTGCGTTCGGGTTAAGGATTTCGGAACAAAGCAAGCTGACTTGCTGGAACCGAGGAGTTTGATCCCCCTGCCCTATCGGGCATCCCCCTTACAAAAGTGAAGTGAGTTCTCCCCCCTTTTGCAAGGGGGGCTGGGGGGGATCCTTGAGGCGTATAGCGATTTGGGTTTTCTTATCCCGAACAGACGGTATTTAATCCGCTCAATCCGCGATTCTGACTGCTTTTAATCTGCGATCTACTTTTTCTTCTTGCCTTTGCCAGGCCCGATCGTAGCATCGACCAACTCTAACTCAGAGGCGCGAAAAGAGACGATTTTTTCCCAGTTGCCACCACCAAAAATCACAGCAACCCTACCATCGGTTACTCTTTGCACCTGTCCCTCAAAACCATAGTAGGTGTCACCTGCATTGATCACCTTCACAGCCGATCCGGGGAAAATCATCGTACTCATATCAAATTTCTACTCCGTTGCAATATCTTTGTGTGAATCTTGAGGTTAAATCTTGCTAACAGTGATTATAGAATATGTTTCCGATCTAATCATCTGGCAACGAAGAGTTTAAAAGGTATTCAGATCCCCGACTTTTTAAGAAAAGTCGGGGATCTTGTTTTAACTACTACGCAAGAATTCGGAGCTATTAAATTCACGATCCTTAGCGTCGGACTGCAAACACTCCAGTATTTTGATTATTTCCTCTCAAGGTGTTACTGTCGATAACCTGCATTCTATCAACAGCCCCTGTACTCCAATTGATCTGTACCAGACCAGCTTCAGGATTTAGACAAGTCCAAGTTGCAGAGATCCTACCTCCTGATGCAGGATCATCAGCAAGCGCATCCCCAGAGGCATAGAAACTAACTGGGAACCTTCTTTCGTCGTACCACCAATATCCTTCTACTACACTACATCTACCTGCGATTGCAGGAGATCCATAATTAGGGTCTGTTTGTGCGCTGCTAGGATTAGCAATCAGAAAAGGAGTGAGAACTCCAAGAGACAAATGACAAAGTAAACTAGAGATTTTATTCAACTTAAGCATAGAATCATGATTTGAGTGAAGATTGACGAAGAAAGCGATGAATAAATGAACAGTCTTAGCGATAGTCTTTCTGGCTTAATGTATTAAGTGAAAAAACTAAAAATTTACTTAATAATTAATGAATCAATCCTCACAAAATCATCAAGACTTTTCAAGTCGGATAAGGGCGGATAAAGACGGCACTTTTTGAAAACGAAAAATATAGAAAAGAAATCAGCGATCGCTAAAAGCACAAAATATAGTAGCTTTACATTTACTCAGTGTGCGTCTTCATGATGGATATGCAGAAGATTTTGAGCTTAGCAGACGAAATGGTATTTGAAAAAACGGGCAAACATTTAGATGATCTGCAAGTGTCAATCCTGAAAGGTGTATGGGAAAATCAACGCTATGCAAAAATTGCTGAAGAATATCGCTGCACTGAAGGGCATGTAAAAGATGTTAGTTATGAACTATGGCAAGTTCTCTCTGAAGTCTTTGGAGAAATGGTTCGCAAATCCAATTTGAAGGCAGTGTTTGAAAGAAATCAAGTTGGGAACTTTGCTGCAAAAGATATTGTACATATTGGGAACGTACATTTGTGTGGCGAACAGCAAGCTTCCGAAAAATCAGAACCGAAAACTATCAACCTGCATAAGGAAGGCAAGAACCTAGCAATACAAAAGTTGTTAGAACTTGGACTAAGCGCTGAACAAATTGCCGAGATCTTGGGACTGTCTGTCGAAGAGATAAAAGCAGATTTTTCGTTCTAAAGCTCAATCCTTCGCCAATTCAAGGATGAAATGCAACGCCTAGAGATCTTTGCGTAAAGGGAC
>NZ_JAZBJZ010000018.1:0-60079 GCF_036349135.1 Tumidithrix elongata BACA0141 | reverse complement strand
AAGGAAAGGCTCTGGCAGTTTAACGGTAGACATTTTTACGCCGTAGTCTACTAGCGACGTATCTACAAACGTCTAGCCCGAAGGGTAACTCCTTCGGGCTTTTTATTGTGATTTCCCAACCTGCGATCGCGATCACAAGCAGCATTGGCAATAATCACAGAAAACACGTACTGCGATCGCATAGCCACCCCCTTGAAAAGGCAACAATAAGTCTACTAGCGACGTATCTACAAACGTCTAGCCCGAAGAGTAACTCCTTCGGGCTTTTTTTTGATTTCCCAACCTGCGATCGCAAGGTATTCTCAACCAAGATGAGGAAAGCAAAGCGGAATTGAAACCCAAAGTTCGCAAATGATTTAGAATTGCTATATTTATTGACGATTACTAATGCGCAAAATAAAGCAAAAACTGTATATCGCACTTTTCATCATTACAGCTTTAGTCTTGCTGGCGATTTATGGTTATCGGATTGAGCCAAATCTTTTTGTGGTTACGCGTCATCAACTCAACCCAGAAATAGTTTCTAATCATGCCAGTTTAAAAATTGTCCAAGTTAGCGATCTACATCTCAAAAAATTTAGCGATCGCGCCCAAAAAATTGCCGAACAAGTTAATCAACTACAACCAGATATCGTAGTATTTACGGGAGATTCTATTGATAGAGCCGAACAGATCGGTGGATACGATCGCTTCTTATCACTTCTCGATCGCCAAACTGCTAAATATGCGATTTTGGGAAACTGGGAATATAAGTCAAGAGCCGATTTAGCTCTTCTAAAACAAATCTATACTACTTACAATTGCCAATTATTAGTTAACGAGAGTGTTTTATATAAACAAGGCGATCGTAATCTATTAATAACAGGAATTGATGATTTAGTTAGCAATCCCGATCTAATTAAGTCGTTGCAAAATATTAATCCTAATCCCAATCATTTATTACTCGCGCACTCACCAGCAAATCTAGACGACTTCTCTAAGGATGAGTTGCAAAAACTAGCAGAATATAAGCCACAATATATGCTGACAGGTCATACTCACGGTGGACAAATTTCTTTTTTTGGTTTTGCCCCTATACGTCCACCACGTAGCGGAGATTATGTCAGTGGTTGGTATCAAATCAATTCACTCTCTTTATATGTCTCTCGTGGATTGGGAATCTCAGTATTACCCATGAGAATTGGAGCAGTACCTGAGATTGGCTATTTCGAGTGGTTTTTGAAATAAACGTAGTATTGCTTCATATCGTTAAAAGGAATCAATAATTCAGATCTCAGGTTATTTGGATAGAAAATGGTTGGCGGCAACATCATGTACGAAGATTCGATTTCATCCCAACATTCCGCCGATAGTGACAGCTTGGCGCGTTACCTAGGCAATACTATCCGTGACCTTCGCCAAAAGCATGGACTGACGATCGCTGAAGTCGCCGAAAAATCTGGCATCTCGCGGGGAATGCTCTCTAAAATCGAGAATGCACTCACTGCCACTAGCCTCGAAACCCTCGTAAAGATTGCCAATGCGCTCGGAGTCTCGATGGCAACTCTTTTTCGTCACTACAATCCCCCCGAAGGTGGTGCGCAATTGATCAAGCAAGGACAGGGAATGGAAGTCGTGCGGCGGGGCACAAAATCTGGGCATACCTATCATCTGCTGTCCTATAACCAAGGGCCAAATAAATATTTTGAGCCATTTCTAATCTCTATGGATGATGCATCGGAGGTATTTCCCACCTTTGAGCATCCAGGGATTGAGTTTATTTATATGTTGCAAGGCAAGCTAGATTATCGGCACGGGCAAAAGACCTATCTCCTCGAACCGGGAGATTCTCTAACCTTTGTTGGAGATATCCCTCACGGGCCCGAACGCTTGATTGAACTGCCGATCCGCTTTTTAGCAATTATTCACTACCCAGCATCCAATTTACAGGATTAGGAAAGCTTTTCAAAGTCTTCCTAAACTGGGGCTAGGGAGCATTCAGTTTGCTGCTTACAACCCTGTCATCCATTTGGGCGATCGCTTGATGAAATTCAAAATTTAGGGTAGCGATCGCGCAACTGGGTAAATCTCCCAAACCAAACTCAGCGATCGCTTTGCTGTCCTCACAGCCTTCTAACAAAATTCTCCCTTTTACCGAGGCTAAGAGTTCTTGCCAATCAGAAATTGTTTGAGGCGAAATAACTTCTACTTGCGGCTCGCGCTCAAAGCTATCCTCAGCTTGTAATATCAGTTGCATAAAGCTCTCTCCTAAAATCGATTCTGCAACTTCTAGATCGGACTCCTTGGCATAAAACACCAAGCCAATGCGATCGCTTTGGGGATGACTTAGCACATTCGTCAAAACTTCCATGAGAGCATCTTCAAACTCCGTCGGTTGCGTCCAGTCAGGAACCATTAACCAGCTTAGCTTTGGTCGTTCTTCTCTAGCGGGCATCAATAGGGAATACCATTCACCCGTTTGTTCGTCTTTTTGAATCAATGGCTCAACCCCATAGTTTTCAATGAGATCGACAGAAGCATCATCCGTTACCCAGCTAAAATAATCGCGCAGAAGTAAAGGAGATTCTGATTGCCGTTGCAAGTTCTCCCATTCTGCTAGTGCATTGAGATATCCTCGTTGCTCTAAGCTCAACAATTGTTCTGGACAGACAAAGGCAAATCGTTGAAAGACCAATCCCTGTTGCTCTGTATCCGCATGAAGAAAGGGAGCGATCCGTCCTACATCCTGTAAGGTTCCATCGGGTAACGACTGCACGAGCACAGGTGGATCGACCGCAATAAAGTGCATTTGAGGCTGAAATCGCCATGTTCGCAACCACTCCCGTTCGGGATGTTGTCCGTAACAGTATGTAGTTGTAATCACAAGGCGATCGCTGACAAAAAACCAACACCAATAAAAAGCCGCTGTTCGCTCAGGATTTTCTGCAAACATTTCGCGTGCCGTCTCGATCTGCTCGCTAGTCCAAAATTCTTGAGGGTCAATCTGCCATAACAAACATTCTCTAGGCAAGTTGTCTAAACAGGCATTGTGCATTGCTAGCGCATCTTGCCAAATCCCTCCCTTGGGCTGGTAAAGCGTAATCCGATTGGGTTCGGAATCCACCAGTTGCTCTAGGTCATGCAGAAACTCCTTAGAAGTTCCATCCATTCCATCAATCAAATGCCAATGCCAGACAAAATCTAGCCGACGAAACACCTCTAAATGAAATCGCAAGAATGGAAGTGGCTCCAAAATTACTGTAAAGAAGTGAATAGAAAGCTCGGATTGCGAAGATGACTTTTGGCTCAGAGTAGAGGTAGTTGGCGCAAAAAAGTTCCCTATACGCTCCTCAACTGTGCGATCGCGTAAAATCGGTTCATCATCCCAAGGATTGAAAGCAATCAAACCATCTGCTAATAAACTGGGGCGCATAAAGCTTGTTCCTCTTTCATTTAGCATCGCCGCCGCAAAGGAAAACGAACTATTGGAAATGGCAAGTAGGTCGCAGCAACTCAGTAAATAAAAATCCAGATAGAAAGATGCCTGAGGGATGCTTACACCTAAATCTTGAGTCGTCACTGGGTTAAAACGAGCAAAGTCCCCCACAACTTTTTCAGGTTCGTCACTGGCAATGAATAAGACTGGGCGATCGAGACCATCCCAAATGCGATCGAGCCAGTCAAGATACCATTGATTGGGGGCAATAAAAAAATAGCTATAGCCATAGTCTCCCCGACGCAAATGTAGCCCCACAATTGTATTCCCTCTACTGCGCAGCGTATCGACAGCTTTTTTCATTTCGGCGGCGATCGCTGGACTCGGCTGAAACAGTGAACGAAAGAAATCTCGATAGGGCGTGTAAAAACTGGTGTGGTACTGAAAGTAACCCCGTAAATTAACATTTTCAAGGGTGCGATTTAGCAAACGCTCTTTGCGAAAGTCTTCACTCGATTGCTCGACTAAGGGAAGCGATCGCGTAATCGCTGGATCTTGACAGGCAAACAAATAACGCCCAATCCAATCAGCAGGAACCTCAACATCCATCTGGCGATCGCGTGCCAAGATTTTTAAGAAGGCATATTGGAAAATTTGATTGCCAAAGCGCCCGTACTTTCCCAAAGATGACATCGTGATCACAGGCATAACTAGATTGCTACCTCATATGCTTCAACTATATTTCTCTTCCAGATCGTTCAAGCAGGTTAAGAATTGCCAAACACTCCACACTGATGCCTCTAATTGTTCCACAAAAAAAGAGAGCATGTACCAAATGCTCTCAATAGACATAACAGAACGGAACAATTTGCAACTTTTAACGCACTTTAGATCGGGACAAAAGCTTAGGCAATGCCATGCATAAAATTTTGAAATCTTTCCATAAAGACCAGTTTTGTAGGTAATCAAGCTCGCATTGATTCACCTCATCCATATTTAAATCAATCGAACTTGCCTTTACAGGGCATGCATAAATAAGACCCGGTAGGGCATTGAGTCTGCGATTTTCTCCCTTGCAAATACATAGTGCCTCATCTAGCGATCGAGGATGAGAACCAACCAAACTCATTTCTCCACGAAGGACGTTCAATAACTGGGGAAGGTTATCCAAATGATAGTTATGCAGCCAATGTCGGTTACTTGTGCAGAATTTAACGATGCGAAATAGCTGACCGCGTTCTCCCACGCGCCAATGATACTCAAAGATTGATGTGGATTCCAATGACTCCTTCTTGCCTAGGAGCGTGAGAAATAATAGGAGAGGACTAAAGATCGCCAAAAGTAAAAAAGCTACAATCCAGTCTAATCCACGTTTGATCGCCCAATTCACAGGATTGCGTCTTTGAGGTAACTCCAAGGTAGAGGGTAATCTCAAAAATAAAGGCTTCTCTGCCAGGAAACACATATCAGCAATGCGCTTTACCTGTGACTCTCCTGTACTGGTATCGATCAGAACAAGTTTTACGGGTGAATTATTTAAACAAGCTTGCAGACGAGAATCATCATCGCTCTGCTCTATTCCCTTGTCTTCAGACGACAAGCCGATCAATAGCTTCTTTTGTCTCCAAGTAAAAGAGAGAGAGGGCACTACAGATTGTGTTCCATGAAAGAGATATGCTGGCTTAGCCGATCCGATCAGACTGTTTACGTCTTCCATCTTTTCCTGGTTTGGATAATTAAACGGGTGTTAATTGAACGAACTTTTTGAGAATCCAAAGATTCAACTGTACTTGTCTTTAAAATCAATCGGTTGCAAATCAATTGGTTGTGTAATCCACTGGTTGGGAATTCTAAATTTAGCCTGACAGGTTTTAAACAACCTAAATTTAACGCCTCTAATCTCATACCGTTTTCAAAAATAACACGACGCATTGCTTTTGAAAGGCCGTGCGGAGCGCAGCACTCAAACTTCGAGCCGTTGCAAATTTAAGTGAAATTTGTATCACAGAAAAAGAATAAAAAAGTAGGTATTTAGAATATCAGTGTTATTTACTCATGTCTAAGTAGCTTTAACAACTAGGTAAGGTTACTAAAATGTCATGACTAAAGTTATAAGGAGGTTATATTTCTAGAATGTACCCCCGACACCCCTTGCCGCTCGAGTTTCACTATCTAAATCGGTAAATTTATTACCTAGACTAGACTTTCGCAAAATTTATTTGTTTTTTTTATCTTGATCTTTTCCCATATAGTAGGTGTTTGGACGATTCGTGACCCCATTAGCAATTACACCTAAAAGATTTAATCGCTTCATTACTTCTGTAGCTTGGGCAAATTCAGAACGTGTAACGAGATCGATGCGTCCAATCATTAGGCCCCCATTACAAATAGAGCCAATTTGAATCGCATCAACAATGCCCAAAACTGGGGGGGCATCAACAATCACTAGGTCATAGGTTTGCTCGAATACAGACATTAACTTCTTCATCCACTCTGAGCTTAAGAGATTGACAGAATCTGTCGGTATAGGACCAGAAGTAAGAATATCTATATTTGAGTTTGAAGCCTGAATGATCTCTGTACTGGGAACTGAGCCATTGCTGGTGAGTAATGTTGACAATCCACGTTCGTTGGGTAGCTGGAGGAATTTATGTAAGCTTGGCGATCGCAGATCGGCATCAACCAAAAGTACCCTCTGATGTAACCTTGCCGCACTCGTGGCTAAACCAAGGGCGATGGTGGATTTTCCTTCACCCGACAATGCCGAAGTAACTACCACCGATCGCAAGGGAGACTCAAAGCTAAGTAGTTGAATATTTTTGTAAATTAGATCGAGGGACTCTCGAAAAGGTTGCCATTGTAGGACATCAATTGATAAAGGAGATAGTGCTTGCCCCTTCAGAAATTGGGGCATAAATGTGGGGGCTTCAGTTTCAGTCTGTGCAAACTTAGGTGTCATACCCAAAAGTGGGAGGGCTATCTGCCTTTCTAGCTCAGCCGAAGTATGCACGGTATCGTCCTGTAGATCTCTTAAAAATGCGATCGCCGAGCCTAGGAACAATCCTACAACTATAGCCAACATTAAATTACGCGTACTCGTAGGTGCTTGCTCAATTCCTAGGCGAGGTTCTTCGACTACCTGCCAATCAAATCCACCTCTGGCAATTTCTAAGCTCAGTTGTTGCCTTGCTTTTAAGAGGGTTTGGAGTGTTTCTTGATCGAGCTGTAATTTTGGTCTTAGGGCTTCATATTCCGAAAGCAGACGAGGTAAACGTTTAATCTCAGTTTTTAGCTGTTGCTCTTGCTCCGATAAGGCCTGTTGCTTGGCATCAATCGCCGACAAACCCGATTGCGCATCAACAAGTTGGGTAGCAAGGCTGATATCAATAGCCGAGAGCTGATTGGCATTCCATTGCTCTTGACTGATGACGCGATCGCCAAAGATTCTTTGTTTTTCATCCCCTAGCAACTGCAACTGACTTTGAAACCGATCTTGAAGGTTTTGAATTAGGGGAACAGCATTGGTGAAGCGTTGTTGTTCCTGAGCCAAAGTCAGCTCAGTTTTTTGAAGTTCCGCCAAAATCGCCAAATAGCGAGACGACTGATTCAGCCGAGTAGATGCTAAGGCTGCTTGAGGAGAGAGCCCTAATTCTTGCTGCAGAGAATTTGCTTTGGCTAAGAGTTGCTCATATTCAATCGTATTTGCGCGTTTTTGTTGATCGATCGCACTTAATGCCGATGAGACCTCAGTCACCCGTTGAGAAGCATCAAAAATATTGTGCGTTTGTCGAAATTTTTCCAACGCCGAAGTAGCATCGGCAATATTTTTTTGAACAACTGGAATTTGTTTGTCAATAAATGCCAAACCATTGGTTAAACGAAGCTGTTGTTGCTCTAGGTTATATTCTAAATAAACTTGCTTAAAGGCTTTAAGAACTTGTCGTGTTTTAACAGGATCGTCTGAGGAATATTCAATTTGAAAGATTTTTGTGGCTGTTTTATCTTGACTGAGTTGCCCAACTTTTAAAGACTGTAGCTCCGCAATCGAAATCTTTGTACCTTCAGCTTCAAGCAACCCAGCCGCTTTTTGAAACATTTCCGAGCTGCGCATTAAAGTCAGTTGTGTGGCAATATCAACTTCTACGCTCGTACCGGTGACTAACTGACTCTCAGAGCTTCCACCTCCTTTAGCTTGCTTGTAGTTTGGTTCGACCAAAAATTGCATTGAGCTTTGGTAAGTAGATTTCGCTCTAAGGTTTACAACCGTTGCGATTACTAAGCTTGCACATAGTGTTCCCAAAATCCAATAACGTCGGCGAGACAAGATTGCAAAAATTTGTCCGTAGCCAAATTCGCTTTCAACCATTGGACTAGATTTACTATTTGTCATATTTCACTCCATCAGATCGCTCGGCAGTGGCTTGATTTGTGTCAACTAGCTCTGTATTGACTAAATCAGGGTTGCTTACTTCGGCGTTACAAACATCCGCAATCACTTGGTCAACTTTTTGAAAAAATACGCGCTCAGAAAAATTGGATAGAGCATGCTCTCTAATTTTTGCATAGTCCCAATTGATTTCACGAGACTCTAACAAGGCAGCTTGAAGAGATTCAGGAGTCTGGCGTTTAAAAAATACCCCTGTCTCCCCTGAGATTTGGGTATCAAGCACCCCACCAGCACCATAGGAAATCACTGGTGTCCCACTGGCATTTGCTTCCACGGGGACTAGTCCATAGTCTTCAAGGGCGGCAACAATGACAGCACGAGATCTTGACATCAATTTAGCGCGCTCTTGGTCGCTAACATGCCCCAAAAATCTAATATTACTCAAGGCTCTTGATTCTAAACGTTCGCGCTCCGGACCGTCTCCTGTGACAATTAGTGGAAACCCAAGCCAATTCAGCGCTTCTACGATTATATCTATGCGTTTATAGCTTAGCAATCGAGCTGAAGAGAGGTAATATTCATCTTTTTCGGACGAAAATGTAAATCGACTGTCATCAATGGGATAGTTAATCACGATCGCTGGCTTACCATAGATGTCTCGTATACGCTTACCCACAACGCTTGAATTAGCGATATACACATCTGGCTCTTGAGCATAAGCGAGATCTTTTTTTCGCATTGCTCTAAAAATTTTATCGATCACAGGATAGAGGTTTTGAAAATCTGCATATTCACGCAGATAGGTTTTGGTATCCCATAAAAACCGCGTGACATTATGACAAAAGCAAATATGCCAAGCCCCTTCGCGCTTCCGCACGGCTTTTGCAAAACTCGTACTGCTACTAATAATTAAATCGTAAGCGCTCAGATCGAGGGCGCGAAACACTGGATAGTAAAAAGGAGCCATCAGTCGAAAATACTTAACGGCACCAGGTACTTTTTGCAGGGGTGTCGTATGAACGAGGCGATCGCCTAAATCGATCGTGGCCTTGGGATCGTACAAAGATGTATAGACATCTGCTTCAGGGAAGTGCTTACAGAAAAGCTCAAATACACGCTCTGCACCACCGCGCTGTGTTAAGTAGTCATGCACCAGAGCAATTTTCATGAATTTGAACCGTATCTATCCGTATTCGTAGTTTGCAATTGCGTGGATATTTTGTGCTAAAGATGATTTTGCGTACTAACTTCTGCTCTGTTTAGCTCTGAATCGTCAGTCTACCATACGCTCTAGCTTGGACGAAATTGCTAGATCGCATGAAAAAACATCAATATAGCTGAGGCAAAAGTACATATTTTTGCGTATTGAGACAAAATTCTAAGCAACCATAAAATCTAAAAACTCATAACTTATGAGTAAATTATAGACCGAGAACAAATTTAGTCATGAAATTTAGCTTAGGGACTTACTCGGAAATGTTGTACACATAAGCTCAATGTTGGCTTCGACTCAGTTCGACAGAGCTCACTGAATCTTTGCTTAGCAGCTCTTGGGGCTTTAATTTATGACAAATCTCATAGGTCTGACTAATTGAATCTAGTGAAGTATCCTAAAGGCTTCTAAACTGAATAGCCTGTAAATCTTTTGGCACAATACCTTGTGTTTGCCAAACAAATCTTATACAGAACTTAGCTGATTGAATGCACAAACCCAAAGGTTGAATTTTATTGAGTCTGTTTAATCTTAAAACGGCTGAAATCTATGCTTAGGAGGTGTTTTAGCTCCCCTCCGCATCCTCTTTAATGGTGCTTTGACAAGCATTGCCCCTAAAAATTTCATACAAGTCAAGAAATAACCCTTCAGTTTTTAAAATAAATTTCAACTAAAAGCCAGATTACAAGATGCTACAAACATAAAAAGTTATTAGAATGTCATAGTTAAGGTTATATAAAAGTTATATCGAGGCAAGATCCTATGACTGCTGACGAAGCACTAGCATTTATAGAGATGGGGCTAGAGCAACGCAGCCTGACTAAAGTTGAGCGCTCAGTGTTTTTAGGTGTTTGGCAGGGCTTATCTTATTCAGAGATTGCAAAACAGTCAGATTACGATCCTGGCTATATTAAGTTGGTTAGCCATAAGTTGTGGCACTTGCTCACACAAGCTTTAGGCGAAAAGGTCTCCAAAAGTACCCTTCAATCAATTGTTAGAAAGCACCTTCACAGTAAAAAGCTGAGTGTAAATGTCTCAAGTCTTAACTCTGAAAGCAATAGTCGTCAGGACTGGGGTGAAGTTGTTGATGTCTCGGTTTTTTATGGACGCACCAATGAATTAAATACCCTTGAACAGTGGATTGAAATAGACCACTGCCGACTTATTGCCATTTTGGGTATGGGTGGACTCGGTAAAACCGCACTTTCGGTCAAGCTATCGCAACAAATTCAAGACAAGTTTGATTTTGTGGTGTGGCGATCGCTGAGTAATGCTAAATCTCCAGAAGAAAAGCTGATTGATGTGATCAAGTTTTTGTCTGGACAGCGAGAGACCGAATTTAGCAGTAACCTCGAAGACTTAATTTCTAAATTGTTGGAGTATCTACAGCAACATCGATGCCTGATTGTCTTAGATAACTTTGAGTCTGTCCTGCAAAGTGGTAATCATGCTGGTTCTTATCGCAGTGGCTATGAAGGTTATGGCGTCCTACTAAAACGAGTGGGAGAAGTATCGCACCACAGTTGTCTAGTCATTACCAGTCGGGAAATGCCCGAAGAAGTGGCCATGCTAGAGGGAGACATCTTACCTGTGCGGTTTTTACCCTTAGAGGGCATTGATGAAATTGCCGCCGAACATGTGCTTCATGCTAAAGGTTTATTTAGTCAACCCCATGAAATTCAAAAGTTGGTGAATTGGTATCGTGGGAATCCACTGGCTTTAAAGATTGCAGCTACATCCATTAAAGAGGTGTTTTCAGGGAGTGTTGCCAGGTTTTTAGAGCAAAAAAACACTATTTTTAGTGGGATCACAAACCTGATCGATCAGCAGTTTCGTCGCTTAACCCCCCTAGAAAAACAAGTCATGTTTTGGTTGGCGATCAATCGAGAGTCAGCCCAAGCCGAGGATTTAAAGTCTGACATTGTGCCCAAAGTCGAACAATCCGATCTGTTTGCCGCTTTGGGATCTTTGAAGCGGCGATCGCTGATTGAAGATAGTCTCTTTGGATTTACGCAACAGCCTGTGGTGATGGAATACATTACGGGGCTACTGATCGATCAGGTTTATCAAGAAATCGCGCAAGAGCAACCTCTCGGTGTGCTTCCCAGCATTCAAGCCAAGCTGCATAAACAATTATTTTATTTGCGGCATTATGCCCTCATGCAAGCAACAGCGAAAGACTACGTTAGGTATAGTCAAATTCGTTTTATCATCGAACCCCTTATAGTGAAGCTCTTATCAAGTCTTGGAACCAAACAAGATATTGCTGAGATTTTGTTTCAAACCTTGCAAGAGTTACGCCGACGGGATTTACGATCCCCAGAAGGCAGATCTACCCCTGGTTATGGGGGTGGCAATATCATTAACCTCTTGGCTCATTTGAATGTCGATTTGGCGGGTAAAGACTTTTCCCATTTGACGATTCGGCAAGCCTATCTTCCTGATGTCAAACTACATCGAGTCAATTTCAGTCATTCGGAAATCGTGAAATCGGTATTTGCCGAAGTTTTAGGCGGCGTTTTGTCTGTCACCTTTAGCCCAAATGGCAAGCTCTTAGCGATCGGAGATACTAGGGGTGAAATTCATCTTTGGCGCGTCCGAGATAGCAAGCCTTTACAAACCTACAAAGGACATACCTCATGGGTGCGATCGATTACATTTAACCCCAGTGGCACGATGCTAGCGAGTAGTAGCAACGACCAGACGATCAAACTTTGGGATGTACAAACGGGGGCATGCTTAAAAACATTTCATGGTGAGATTGGACCGATCATGTCCGTCTCCTTTAGCCCCGACGGTCAAATTTTAGCCAGTGGCAATGCCGATCGCACAGTTAGATTATGGGATGTTGGTAGTGGTCTGTGTTTTCAGACTTTACAGGGACATGAAGATATTGTTGGTTCCGTCGCCTATAGTCCCAAAGGAAATCTCTTGGCAAGCAGCAGTGACGACCAAACCATACGACTATGGGATGTAGAAACGGGAGAATGCATTCGCACCCTAGAAGGGCATGCAGACATTGTCTGGTCCATTGCCTTTAGCCCTAATGGCAATGTCCTAGCCAGTAGTAGTGAAGACCATACGATTAAGTTGTGGAATGTCGAGACGGGAAGTTGTCTCAAAACCTTGACAGGACATAACCATATTGTTTTTTCCGTCAGTTTTAGCCATGATGGCTCTACCTTAGCTAGTGGCAGTGGCGATCGCACCATTCGCCTATGGAATCTCAAAACGGCTAAATGTTTCAAAACCCTAATCGGGCACAACCACTGGGTACGTGCTGTAGCCTTTGACCCCCATAGCCTCGTTCTTGCTAGCAGTAGCGGGGATGAGATGGTTAAGCTTTGGGAAATTAGCACCGCCCAATGTATTAAGACCTTTCAGGGACATATTGGTCGCTCTTGGTCTGCTAGTAAAGGTGAAGAACAAAATACCGCAGGAAATAGTAACGACCATCTACAAAATCTTTGGGAAGTCAATAGCGGTCAACAGTTTCGGATTTTACAGGGTTACACCAATGCAATTTGGTCTGTCGCTTTTCATCCCACTTCTTCTTACAAGGAAGATATCGAGGGAATTGTTGCTAGTGGCAGTGATGATTCCATCGTGCGGCTCTGGGATATACGCACAGGAGAATGTGTCAAATCGCTCTCAGGACATGCGGGTCGGGTTTGGTCTGTCGCCTTTAGCCCTGACGGCAATACCTTGGCAAGCTGTAGCGAAGACTGCACGATCAAACTCTGGCATATCAAAAGTGGGAATTGCATTACCACAATTAACGAGCATCCCGATGAAGTGCGTACGCTTGCCTTCAGTCATGATGGTCAGTTTCTTGTCACGGGTGATATGGGGCATACCGTAAAGCTATGGCGAGTACTGACTGGGGAAAAGCTACAGATTTTTGAAGGGCATAGCCGTGCTGTATTGTCAGTAGTGTTTAGTCATGATAACCAGATGCTAGCGAGCAGTAGTCGGGATAAAACCGTAAAGTTGTGGCGTGTGAGTACTGGGGAATGTCTGCAGACTCTTAACGGACATACGGAAGCGATCGCTTCTGTCGCCCTAAATACCGAAGGTACATTGGTGGCAACCGGAAGTTCCGCTAGTACAGTTCGCCTTTGGCAGGTAGAAACCGGTGAATGCCTCCAAGTCATCAACGGGCATGAAGGCAACGTCCTCTCAGTTGCTTTTAGTCCCAATAGCTGCGCTCTCAACCAAACCCTAATTAGTGGTAGTGAAGATTGCACCGTTAAAGTTTGGGACTTAAACACAAAAACCCCCATCCTTACTTTAGAGGGACATACGGGCACGGTCCATTCTGTAGCGGTTAGTGCGGATGGTAAGGTAATTGCCAGCGGTAGCCGTGATGAAACGATTAAACTATGGGACTTAACTACGGGTAAATGCTTCAAAACCTTGAGAGAACCAAGACCCTATGAAGAGCTAAATATTACAGGGGCGATCGGTTTGAGTTCAGCCCAAAAATCAAAGCTCTTAACGCTGGGAGCCATTGAACTTGAATAGTTTAGTGCGCAGCGATCGCTCAAATAAGGCAAGTTATTTTTTTGGTTGGTCAAGTTTCTGCAACTGTTCAGTAACATGTCCTGGGAAAAGATCGATCCCTAAACCTGATTTGACCAAGTAGGCAAGCAAAAGGACAAAGGCACTGATTGCTAAATTCACTGCCAATAGCAACAAGATCGCGGCAATAATATTCGCAAATTTTGTCACTTTGGGAAGGGGGTATTGGCGATCGCCATAGCGACGATCTTTGCCAACAAATAAAACAATATAGAAACGAACAATAACGAGATCGACCATAAATCTCAAATCCACAATTTTGGGTGAAGGTCTAGGAATGGCTCGATCTAATACTGCTCGAACTGCTTCCAACTGTTCTGGATCGAATCTTGCCAAAACCGCAGGATCGATCTGATTGATATAGTGGCTTGCGTCTCTAAGTGCATAGCTGGGAAGGCTTGGTTGTTCTGTGGTTGGGGATGAGGTTTCTGGTTCTTTCATGGCTTAGGTAATGAGTTGGTAAACTAGCCATCCAAGTAGCAAAGATGTCCAAGTGAGGATAACTAGGCAATAGAAACCCTGCTTTTTAGTCAAGCCGATCGCTTGTATCGGGCGATTTGCAAAGGCAAGGAGTAGCACCATCAGAAGTGCATAGATCCAAACGAGGATTAATGACCAAGCCACCGCTTTTGCCCCACCGATGGGGAAATGCTTCGGATAAGACCAAGTCAGTGCCCCAATTCCCACTAATAGAACGATCCAAGTAGTTGCCACCGCGATCGCAGCCGTACCAGCCTTAGATAGATGCAGCGCCACAGCAATTGTTCCTAACCACACTATCCATGAAGCGTTGTAGTCTGCCAAGATCCAGCCTGCGGCGGTATAACCGAGGACGAGGAATGCGAGGTGAAACCATGAGCCATATTTGGATAAGGGTGAAGATTGCATGACTGGGGTGCAATTTCTCTTGAATAACTATTCAATAACTATCATTTTTTCATAATTATTGACTTATAGAATCTATATATCGATCGCTTGCTCAAAGCTGGCAATTTGAACATCTAGAGCAAACGTAGTACAAGCATGCTTGTAGCCTTGCTGCGCGATCGCCGCAGTAGGCTCGGGATTTGCCAACAGATCCTGAACGATGGTACGTAGCGCATCAGGGTCGCTAGGGGGAACCAGCCAACCCGTCACACCATTCTCAATCAGTTCAAGCGCACCACCGGCAGCAGTCGCAATCACAGGACGTTGTGCCAGTTGTCCTTCTACAATCACACGACCAAAGGGTTCTGGCTCCGTGGAAGTATGCACGACGATCGTACAAGCAGTCATTAAGGCAGGGATATCGCTACGGAAACCCAACCAATGCACGCGATCGCCAAAGTCTCGATCCAATACCATCTGCTTGAGTTTTTCAGCATACTCAACTTCACCAAACAAGGGCTCACCCACCAGCATGACATGGACATCAGGCAGTTTTTGGATTGCCTCTAATAAAACATGCTGTCCTTTCCAATAAGAGATCCGGCTAAATACTCCTAAAAGAGGTCGATCGAACACACTCAGTTCCGAGCGAATCGAATCTATTTGTTGCACCGAAACCTGTTGAAAAGGTTCCAGCGAGAAGCCGTTATAAACCACTTTGACTAGGTCTGGGTCTCCTCCAGCCACTTTAAATGCTTCACCCGTAGCATGGGAATTGACAATTACCCTAGTAGCAAAACGATTTGCTAAGGTAACCGCAATCCAGCGATTGAGCTTACTAAATATTCGCGCTGTAAGAATGTCGTGTAAGTGCCAAACTACTGGAGCCCCACCTAAAAAACGCGCGATCGCTGCCACAATAAAGCCTTTTTGGTTGTTGGCATGAATCAACTCAAATTCTTGACTAATTTTGGCGACTTGTTGAGCCAAGTTCCATAGGGTGGATAGTGACTTCAGCGAAGCCAGCCCACTCGATGTTCTGACTTCAGCGAGAGAGTCCGAGCCTTGTAAAACCTGCACGGAAATTCCTACAGCTTCCAAACGCTGTCTTAAGATGCCATCCGTCAGTAAAAGTACTCGACTGGTGTCGCGATAGGCCTTGGCAATGTCCAATAAGTAGAGTTCGGCTCCCCCCAAGACAGCAGCATAACTAACAAAAAGGATGCGACGTTTCATGAATAGGTATTGGTTATCGGATACTAGGTATTGATTGGCGATTGGTTATCAGCATCTAGACTGACGATCTATCTGAAGGTTGAATACTGAAAATCCTAAAAGCAGAAAACGCTATTGCGCTAAAACTTGCTGGTAAACTGCTTTGATTTTGGTGGCGATCGCTTGCAGATCGTAATTTTCTCGCACATAAGCTCGGCAGGTTTCCGCAGACGGCAACTGGCGCTGCCCTGCCAGCACTTCTATAATTCCTTGAGCGATTTGTGTTGTGGAACTTCCCTCCAAAAGCAAATCCATTGACAAAGGGCTCAAAACCTCTGGCATTCCACCCATAGGCGTACTTAAGACAGGTGTACCCGCTGCAAGAGATTCAATCAAAATCAATCCAAAGCCTTCCCATGCGATCGAGGGCACAATTGAAAAATTGGCAGCACGATAGGTCGTTACCAAATCTCGATCAGGAACAAATCCAAGTAATTTGACATGATTGTCTAACCCTAACGCCTCAATTTGCGATTGTAACTCCTCGTAGATTGGGCCCTTGCCAGCAATCAACAACAACACTTCAGGATACTTTTGCTTTACCTGTGCGATCGCGGCAATTAAACGTTCCAGCCCCATGCGATGCACCAATCGTCGCACCGACAAAATAATGGGTCGATCCTGCTGCCACCCCAATCTTTCCCTGGCTTGGGAACGAGATAAATCAAGCTCGTAGTGTTGTGGATTGATACCACCTGGTACGATATAAATCTGTTCCATCGGTACTCCATAGTTTTGATGCAAAACCTGACGAAAGGATTCTGACAAAACAATAAAGCCCTTAGAGCGGTTGTAAGTTATTTTCTCTAACCACCATTTTGCCCCTGCTGCGATTTTTTTTGCCCCCTCAGCATTACTCTCTAGCGCCCAAGGTCCATGAAAGTGTGTGACTAAGGGACAGTGACCGATCTGATTGGAAATTGGGACAATATTTGGAAAAGTATATAGAGCAAAATGAGAAGCCACTAAATCATAGTTTGTTTGCGCAAATGCTTTTCTAACCAAAGAGCGCACACCTTTCCATCGCTGCCACAACGAAGATTCGGTAGGAGCAAATGCTTGTACCGCCCCCATAGAACTTTGAACGACCTGCTCGGAACCTGTTACCAAGCCATCTACCTCAACCCCCACTTGGGGCAAAGACTGAACGCAGTCATAATAAACCCTCGGTAGTCCACCCGCCTGCTCTGGGAACCAACCTGTTCCTATCTGTAAAACTTTCATATTTATCTAGTCTGTTAAATGGCTGCTGCGTGTCTCGATACAGATTTGAGCGCGATGGAGTATATAATTTTCACACTAAGCTAAAGTCAGGTGACCTAAGATTAAGCTAATCTTAATTCATTATCGTAGGAACCAATTACAGAATTGAGATCGGGCAAAAGCGTAAAACATGTATCTATAAACAAACTAAACTCTTTAGTTATGTTTTAAAACTTCAACGTTAGATCGAGGGAAGAATAGATGCTACAGGAATACTCAAGATACAAGTCTCATACAGTTTCTTCATGAAAAACTTTCTTGTTACAGGTGGGGTAGGATTTATCGGTTCTAACTTTATCCTTAAAGCTAGAAAAGAACAGTGGGCGAACATTATCAATCTAGATAAGTTGACCTATGCTAGCAACCCAAATACTTTAGAAGCATTAGATCGAGATCCTGGTTATCATTTTGTGCATGGGGATATTGGCAATCTTGAATTAGTCCGAAGTCTATTAGAACAGCACCAACCTGATGCCATTATCAACTTTGCCGCTGAGAGTCATGTCGATCGCTCCATTGTTAGCCCTCAAGATTTTATCCAAACCAACATATTTGGAACGTTTCAACTTCTAGAAGCCAGTAAAACCTACTACGAAAAATTGCCCTCCCCTCGGCAAGCACAATTTCGCTTTCTGCATATTTCTACTGATGAGGTGTATGGTTCTTTAAGTAAAACCGATCCAGCCTTTAGAGAAGATACACCCTATGCACCCAACAGTCCCTATGCCGCATCCAAAGCAGGATCTGACCATTTAGTTCGAGCTTACCACCATACTTACGGTCTGCCCACTTTAACCACTAATTGTTCCAATAACTACGGTCCACGCCAATTTCCCGAAAAACTGATTCCCCTAATTGTGCTAAATGCTTTGAATGGGAAGCCACTCCCCATTTATGGGGATGGACAGAATATCCGCGATTGGCTATATGTGGAAGATCACTGTGAGGCAATCTATCTAGTTTTGCAACAAAGCCAAGTTGGAGAAACCTATAACGTTGGCGGCAATAACGAAGTCACCAACATAGAAGTTGTCAAACAAATCTGTGCAATTCTCGATCGGCTTGCGCCCAAGCCAGATTTTAACTACGCCTCTCTCATCACCTTTGTTAAGGATCGTCCCGGGCACGATCGCCGCTACGCGATTGATTGTCGCAAAATTTATCAAGATCTGGGTTGGCAGCCCCAAGAGAGCTTTGAGAGTGGTCTGCTAAAAACCATTCAGTGGTATCTCAGCAATTCCACTTGGGTAGAGCAAGTCCAATCGGGGGCTTATCAAACTTGGATCGAGAAAAACTACGGAAACCGAAACGACACCCAAGACCCCATCCAAGGCGTTAACCCATGAAAGGTATTATTTTAGCTGGCGGTTCTGGTACGAGATTGTACCCACTCACACAGGTTGTGAGCAAACAGCTCATGCCTGTTTATGATAAGCCGATGATTTACTATCCCCTATCAACACTGATGTTGGCAGGAATTCGCGAGATCTTGATCATCTCTACTCCCGAGCATTTACCGCTATTTAAAAAACTTTTGCGGGATGGTAGTCAGTGGGGGTTACAGTTTAGTTACGTAGAGCAACCTAAACCTGAAGGCTTAGCCCAAGCTTTTATTTTAGGAAAAGATTTTATCGGTAACGACTCCGTTTGCCTAGTTTTAGGCGATAACCTCTTCTATGGTCATGGTTTGGTGGATGTTCTCACGCGTGCAGCCCAGTTACAAGAGGGCGCAATTATTTTTGGATATCGGGTCGCAGAGCCTCAACACTATGGAGTTGTTGCGTTTGATGCTACAGGTCAAGTGGTCAGTCTGGAGGAAAAGCCAAAGGTTCCCAAGTCTAACTATGCTGTTCCAGGCATTTATTTTTACGATTCGCAAGTTGTAGAGTTGGCATCTAAAATCAAACCCTCCGATCGCAATGAACTTGAGATTACCGATTTGAGTCGAGCCTATCTACATCAGGGGCAATTGAGGGTTGAGCTACTCGGTCGAGGTTATGCTTGGTTAGATACGGGAACCCATGAATCGCTCCAGCAGGCTTCTAGCTTTATTCAAACCCTAGAACAGCGTCAAGGCTTTAAAATTGCTTGTATCGAAGAAATTGCCTATTCTCAAGGATATATTGACGCAGAACAACTCCACGAACTTGCCAAACCCATGGCAAAAAATAGTTATGGACGTTATTTGATGGACATTCTTAAAGGTGACGATCTCAATGTTTGAATTTCTCAATGGTTGAATTTAAGAAGCGCCTTAGTTTATGCCAAAATCAAACGCACTTAAGTGAACGATGCAGAAACCAAGCTTAAATCACATCCTACAAAAGAATTTCGATTTATTCAATCCACGCTTAAGGGGCTAAACATAGTGAAGATTACACCGACCGAAATTCCTGATGTTCTCTTAATTGAACCACAAGTTTTTGGAGATGAGCGTGGCTTTTTTTACGAAAGTTACAACGAACGAACTTTGTTAGAAAAGGCAAATATTTCAGGACATTTCGTGCAAGACAATCATTCTTGTTCTGCCAAAAATGTACTGCGGGGTCTGCACTATCAAATTAAACAGCCCCAGGGAAAGTTAGTAAGAGTAGTGGTTGGAGAAGTATTTGATGTTGCAGTAGACTTGAGGACTAGCTCTCAATATTTTGGTCGCTCGGTCAGCGCTCGTTTGAGTGCGACAAATAAGCACATGTTATGGATACCGTCGGGATTTGCCCATGGTTTTTTGGTGCTATCTGCATCCGCTGAGTTTTTGTATAAAACCACGGACTACTATGCCCCAGACCACGAACGTACCATTATCTGGAACGACCCAGATTTGGCGATCGCTTGGCCCTTAGAAGTGGAACCAATTGTGTCTGCCAAAGATCGCATGGGTAAAGGCTTGAACGCAGTAGAGTTATACCCATGACCAGAATCCTTCTTATTGGCATCACGGGGCAGGTTGGCTGGGAACTGCAGCGCACCTTGTTGACGCTTGGTGAAGTTGTGTCAGTTGGGCGGGAAGTTCCCACCCCCAGTCTACAGATGGATTTGTCGCAACCTACCACAATTCGTACTGTGATTCGAGAGGTTCGGCCTAGCTTGATCGTTAATGCCGCTGCCTACACAGCAGTAGACAAAGCCGAGTCAGAACCAGAATTGGCGATGGCGATCAATGGTACTGCTCCTGGTGTCATGGCTGAGGAAGCCAAACTACTTGGGGCAGGTGTGATTCATTATTCAACTGACTATGTGTTTAATGGAAATCAGTCAAAGCCATATACAGAGAAGGATCGACCCGATCCACTCAATATTTACGGCAAAACAAAATTAGCGGGAGAGCAAGCAATTCAAGCGATCGACCTGCCCCATTTAATTTTGAGAACAAGTTGGGTTTATGGCTCAAGGGGTAAAAACTTTCTACTGACCATGCTAAAACTTGCTCAAGAGCGCGAAGTGTTAAGTGTCGTCAACGATCAAGTGGGTTCTCCAACTTGGAGTCGTGCGATCGCTGAGTCTACCGCCCAAATTTTGTCTCAAGGTCTACAGGATATACCTGCTTTCTTAGACAGTAACAGAGGCATCTACAATCTCACGTCTACTGGTCAGACGAGTTGGTATGAATTTGCTAAGGCAATTTTTAAACTCGACCCTAATTCCAACCAACATAAACTTAAGAAATTGCTAGCTATCCCCTCTTCCGAGTACCCCACCCCAGCCAAAAGACCAGCCTATTCTTTATTAAGTACTGAGAAAATCTCAAGCCAATTTGGTTTAGTCATGCCTCATTGGCATAGAAGTTTGGAATATGTGCTTGGTTTATAAATCTCAACGTAAATATATAACCTTTGTATAACCAAAATCTTCTTATTTAATAACCTTACGTATAAGATAAATGTCAGGTTTGTATTTATGCTTGAGAAAAGCAGATTACAAAAGACTTGTATTTTTCGTAATTGCTCAACCTAGAAGGAATCAGGGTTTCAGCCTATAAATTGTCTCAAAAACTAGCTAAATGACACCATTCTCATTTGTCAAACGATAATTTGCTGATATATAGATAAAATAGAGGTAAAATCGACTTTTTGACAGTCATTTTTTGTTGATTTTACTAAGTTGAGCAATTACTATTTTTCTTGTCAATGACTAACGCCCCCTGAGGCATGGGCTCTCTCCGTTCATGAGTTTAAAATTCTCCAGAAGATCGGGACAGTCAAAGCCCCACAATACTAGGCGCAAAAACGTTAGTGAGTAAACACTTCCTTAAGGACGGTATTTCATGACTACTAACCTAAATTTCACTAATTATAGTCAAACGGAAAGCTTCAAACCCAACGGTAATAAGCCAAAATCAAGCCAGATTCATCCAGGACCTGGCTTTCGCATTAATCGACAAATCGTCAGATCTTCGCAAGAGAATATCTCACGCCTTGCAAACTATCCAACGCCAGATATCTCCGATTTTATGAACCGTCTTTACACCATGGATTCGGGAATTAAGAATCTGGTCAATGAGGCAAAGATTTATGCACCTGCATGCACTGTGAAAGTTTTTCCAGGCGACAATTTAATGGTTCACAAAGCACTTGATATCGCCATGCCGGGTGACGTGATTGTTGTGGATGCGGGTAGCTCGTTTCTCAATGGCGTACTGGGCGATCTCATCTCCACAAAAGCCAAGCACCGTGGTATTAAGGCGTTCGTAATTGATGGACTCATTCGAGACATTGACGGCATCAAGGACATTGGAATGCCAGTGTTCGCTCGTGGTATTACCCCAATTGGTCCTCTTCATCGAGGACCTGGCGAGATCAATTTTCCTATTTGTTGTGGTGGCATTGTGGTACGTCCTGGCGATGTCATTTGTGGAGATGCGGATGGCTTGGTTGTGGTGCCACAAGAGTCCCTAGATGAGTTGCTCGTTCGTTTGGAAAAGCAAAAGGAAACAATGCAAACATATGAGAAAAACGTGAGACGGGGAGAATTCTCAAACGCATGGGTCGACGATATATTGAATCAACTCCATTGTGAGTAGATTAAAAAAACTATTAGCTTCGAGTTTGCAAGGCAAGTCAGGAAGTTTCCTATGGCAGAAACAAGAATCGATCACCAACAATTACGAAATCTAGCTTCTGAATTGCTGATGGCCGCAGGGACAGATGTTTCAGAGGCAACGGTGATTGCGGATAACCTTGTTTGGGCAGATCTTATGGGACGCTTCACACAAGGTGTCTGGCGCTTGACTGTCCTGTTGCCGAGGTTACGTAGCGGGTTAATTCACTCACCATGCCTTCCCAAATTTATTCAGAAGGCAGATGGGGTAATGATTGTGGATGGTAATAATGGCTTTGGGCATTACATTGGACATGTGGCAATGACGAAGGCAATTGAACTAGCCCAATGCCACGGGACAGGCTTAGCAGCAGTGCGTAATAGCAATCATTTTGGTGCAGGTGCGTACTATGTTGAACTTGCCGCACAAGCAGGTATGCTCGGTTTCGCTTTTACGAACGCTACACGACGAGTTGCCGCCTACGGTGGGCTGAGTCCACTTTTTGGAACGAACCCTGTTTGCTTTGGTGCTCCCTTGCAGAATGGAGAGTCGGTTCTAATTGATTTCTCTACGGGTGCAATGGCTGGTTCGGTCATTCGCAAAGCTACCGAGACAGGCGAACCAATCCCTGAAGGTGTTGCGATCGACGAATATGGCAATCCGATTACAACCCCCCAGCAGGCTCAGGGCTCAACACTCCTGCCATTTGGTGGCGCGAGAGGATATTGTCTCAGCTTGCTCGTCGAGATCCTAACTGGCGTTCTGACCAACTCACTCATGTCCTTCCAAATCCCAACAATGCATGAAAAAGAACAGATCGCTTCGCAGATCGGACATTTCTTCTTTGTCATTGATATCACTAGGCTTCTACCTCTTGAAGAATATTATCAACGGATAAAAATGCTTATTATAGAAGTTAAGAAATCTAAGCTTCAGACAGGTGTTACGGAAATTCTGATACCTGGAGAAACTCGTTGGCGCAATTATGCAGATCAACTTAGAGAAGGAATACGACTGGATTGGAAAACAGCAGAGTCCTTGAAATCTATTGCTAACGAACTAAAGGTCGCTACGCCATGGTAACGAACGTAATTATTAAGTCGTCGAATTCTTTTATTGAATTTCCTAAGAAGGACATCGAACAGTCGATCCCTTCCCGCTTCGCACAACAAGTAGTTCACTTCCCGAATCATATTGCAGTTCGCACAAAGACTGACCGGATTACCTATAAAGACCTCGATGCTTTTTCCAATCGCGTCGCTCACACCCTTATTGCAAAATGTGACACTCACCAAGAACCGATCGCTCTGCTCTTTGAACCAAGTATACAAATGGTCGCGGCGGTTCTGGGTGTATTAAAAGCTGGTATGTTCTTCCTTCCCCTCGATCCAAATTCGCCTGCATCTCACAATATTTCCATTCTTGAGAGGTCAGGGGCAAACCATGTATTGACCGATACCAAGAATTTGGTGATCGCTGAGAATCTAGTTTGTGCATCTTCATGGATCGTCAATGTGGATAAATTGGACTCTCAGCAATCGGATATGCCCGTGGGTGAATTTGCAACTGCCGATACGGCAGCTTATGTGCTATACACTTCAGGATCGACAGGAAAGCCCAAGGGAGTTCTTCATAACCACCGAAATGTTCTTCATTCCATTCGTCAACACACAAATTCACTTCGCATTAGTTCCGATGATCGAATTTCCTATCTGGCCTCCTACGGGCGTATAGCTGGCATAACATCTCTTTGGCGCGCATTGCTTAATGGTGCGACTTTATGCATATTCAATCTGCACATCGAAGGTTCGGAAGAACTTGCAGGTTGGTTGAGTAGGGAAGGCATTACAATCTATCAATCAGTTCCTACACTCTACCGCCATTGGGTCAAGAGACTGACAGACACCGATCAATTCCCCATGTTGCGGCTCGTTCATCTAGGCGGTGAGCCAGTCATAATTCAGGATGTAACGCTCTTTAAGCAACACTTCAGTGACGATTGTATTCTACTTCACAACCTTGGCTCAACCGAAGTTTCAACCTATCGACAAAACTTCATCTCCAAAGATACTCCTATCACTGATGCCGCAGTTCCAGCAGGTTACCCGATTGAAGACAAAGATATATCGCTGATCGACGACATGGGAAACCAAGTGGGTTTCAACGAGATCGGAGAAATCGTGGTTAGGAGTCGTTACCTAGCTGTAGAATACTGGCAGGATCCCAAACTGACTCGTGAGTCGTTTGTGGAAGCCCCAAACGGCAATGGGGAACGTACATTTCGCACTGGCGATCTCGGTAGGATTCGACCTGATGGGTGCTTGGAGCACTTGGGAAGAAAAGATCGGCAGATAAAAATTCGCGGAATCCGCATTGAGCCTGCGGAAATCGAGGCAGTGCTGGGGCAAGCTCCAGGGGTCGGACAGTCCGTGGTAGTGGTCGGGAAAGATACTGACGGATATAACCAGTTGATCGGTTATGTGATTCCTGCGATCGGTGCCCATCTTTCCAGTAATACTTTGCGCAACTATCTGCGCGAATATCTTCCCGAACACATGGTTCCCTCGATCTTTGTTACGCTCGATCGATTTCCGCTGACACCGAGTGGCAAAGTGGATCAACTGGCTCTTCCCCCTCCTGTGCTTTATGTTCGGCAGTCAGACTTGGCGTTCGTGGCTCCAAGCAACACAATAGAAAAAACGATCGCCCAGATATGGGAGGAAGTCCTTGGCGTATCGGGGGTAGGCATACTGGATCGTTTTTTTGATATAGGGGGCAACTCACTGCGCGCAATGCAAGCGATCGTACGTCTTCAAAACTCGCTCAATCGGAAGTTGCCTCTGCAAGTCTTATTTGACAACCCAACAATTGCAGATCTCAGTCAATTCATTCAACAAAACAAAGGATTGGGAACTGATATTCAGTATGAGGCAATTTCCCCAAGAGAAACTCAAGATCGCATCCCATTATCCTTTGCGCAGCTAAGACTATGGTTTTTAGACCAACTAGAACCAAATAGCTCCTTTTATAACATGCCAAAAGCGGTGCGCTTGAGTGGTAGCCTCAAACTTGACGTACTACAACGAGCGCTTGATAGCATAGTTGCTCACCATGAAGTATTACGTACCCACTATATTGCCGAAAATGGTAGCCCAATCCAAATTATTGCTGCACCACAATCCGTAGAACTAAAAATCATTGACTTGCAGCAGTATGATAGAGAAGAACAAGATGCTCTATTGCAAGAATGGTTAGAAAAGGAAAGTCAACGCCCCTTTAACCTCACAACTGACCTGATGATAAGAGGATGCTTGCTACAACTAGCCGCATCTGAGCAGATTCTACTGCTAGTAAAGCACCACATTGCCTCTGATGGCTGGTCAATGCGTATTCTGTGGCACCAATTGACGCAACTATACACAGCCTTCTTAGAAGGAAAAACCAATCCAATTCCGCCCTTCTCAATTCAGTATGCTGACTATGCAGTATGGCAGAGAGAATGGCTATCAGGAGAAGTATTAGATACGCAATTGAACTACTGGAAACAGCAGCTAGCTGGAGCCAATCCACTATTAGAATTACCTACAGATCGTCCTCGTCCAGCATTACAGACCTATCGAGGAGCTAGTCAAACCCTTACTCTGCCACAAAATCTCTGCGCATCAATACATCAGCTTTGCAGCAAAGAAGGTGTAACGCTATACATGATATTGCTGACAGCATTCCAAATCTTACTTTATCGATATAGCCAACAAGAAGACATCATCGTTGGTTCACCTATCGCTGGACGAAATCGCGCTGAAGTTGAGGGATTGATTGGTTTTTTTGTAAATACTCTAGTATTACGCACCGATCTATCTGGTAATCCAAGCTTTCAGGAGTTGCTAACACGAGTGCGCTCAGTATCATTAGAAGCATACGCCCATCAAGATTTGCCTTTTGAGAAACTTGTTGAAGAACTCAATCCAGAGCGTTCATTGAGCTATACTCCTTTGTTTCAAGTAATGTTTGCCCTCCAGAATGTTCCAAGGCAAGAGGCACAAATGCTTGGCTTAACTTTGAGTCCTTTGCCTTTAGAGAGCAAATCTGCAAAGTTTGATTTAGATGTGTCTGTTATAGAGACTGAAGAACAGCAACTCGTCTGCTCGTGGAGCTATAGTACAGATTTATTTGATGCTATCACTATTGAACAGATGGCTAGACATTTTCAGACTTTACTAGAAGGAATTGTAGAGAAGCCCGAACAGTCAATCTCTGAGTTGCCATTACTGACAAAGACTGAACTGCATCAATTGCTCTATCAATGGAACAAGACTGAGCAAAGGTACAGGCGAAAATCCGTTCATGAGTTGTTTGAAGCGCAGGTAAAACTGATACCTGAAGCGATCGCCATTGAATACCTCAATCAAAAGTTATCCTATCGTGAGTTAAACAGTCGAGCAAATCAATTGGCAAGCCATCTAAGTAGTTTAGGGGTTGGGGCAGAGGTACTCGTAGGCATCTGTATAGATCGTTCCTTAGAAATGATAGTTGGACTATTAGGAATTCTTAAAGCTGGTGGGGCTTATGTACCTCTCGATCCAGACTATCCTACCGAACGGTTGGCTTATATCATTGCAGATGCCAAAATATCATTCCTCTTAACCCAAAGTAAGTGGGCATCTCAACTATCCAAACATCAAGCCCAAGTCATTTGCCTCGACTCAGACTGGGAAAAAATTTCTTCTTACAGTCAAGAAAATCTTACTGAGTCCTATGTAGGTGAAAATTTGGCCTATGTTATTTATACTTCCGGATCTACTGGCAAACCGAAGGGTGTAATGATTACCCACCAAGCTTTAAGCAACTTCATACAGACAGTAATTTCAGAATATGAGATTACAAAAAGCGATCGCTTGCTTCAGTTTGCTTCGATCAACTTTGATGTGGCAGTTGAAGAGATTTATCCTAGCCTATGTGCAGGGGCTACTTTAGTATTGCGGACAGATACTATGCTGACTAACTTACAGACATTTGTTCAAGCTTGTAAAGATTGGCAGCTAACCGTCTTGAATTTGCCAACAGCTTATTATCATCAATTAGCGGCTGAGTTAGCAAGCACGAATGTCACACTACCAGAATCTTTAAGGTTAGCTATCATTGGTGGTGAAAGAGTATTATCAGAAGCAGTGAAATCTTGGCAGGAATATATTGTCAAATCAGGAAAGAGCGATCGCTGGCAACTGATCAATGCCTATGGACCAACGGAAACAACAGTTAGTGCAACGCTATATCAGATTCCAGCAATGGCTTCCACCTCTGTTAGAGAAGTACCCATTGGTCGCCCCCTTGCCCATCTTCAGACTTATATTCTCGATAAGCATTTACAACCAGTCCCTATAGGTGTACCTGGGGAACTACATATCGGTGGTGACAGTTTGGCGAGAGGCTATCTCAATCGTCCAGAACTAACAGTCGAGAAATTTATCGCTAACCCATTTAGCCAAGAACTGGGTGCACGTCTTTATAAAACAGGGGACTTAACTCGTTATCGATCGGATGGCAACATTGAATACCTTGGTCGCATGGATAACCAAGTCAAAATTCGCAGTTTCCGTATCGAGTTAGGAGAAATCGAAACGTTACTCGCAAAGCACCCTGAGATTCGCGACCTAGCTGTAATTGTTCGCGAAGATAGCCTCGGAGATAAGCGTATCGTCGCCTATATTGTGCCCCATCAGGATCGATCTCCTACAGTTAACGATCTGCGTAACTTTCTTGCCCAAGATCTACCTCAGTTTATGCTCCCTTCGGCTTTTGTGGCATTGGATTCACTGCCTCTTATGCCCAATGGCAAAGTGGATCGTCGTAGTTTACCTATTCCTAATATTTCCAGCGTACATATAAGTGAGGTCTTTATTGCTCCTCGCGATGAAGTGGAGCAACGGCTAGCAAATATATGGGAAAAACTTTTAGGTCAACATCCAATCGGAATTCATGATAATTTTTTTAGCTTGGGAGGACATTCCCTTTTATCTGTACGTTTAGTATCTGAAATAGAAAAAAACTTTAACTGTAAGCTCTCTCTGACATCATTTTTTCAAATCAATACCATTGCCGAAATTGCTGAATGGATTCGTGAGAAGTCATCTGAGGGCATTCCATTAGAAAATCTTCCTCCTGGTCTTTGTTCGGAAGATTATCGATCTCTACTCTCTCATAGTGCTGGTCGTTTCGGGAAACATCTAGGAAAACGTGGCTTAATTGTAGAAATCTCTCCAAAAGAGATGCGCTCATCCCAGCCTTTTGTTTGGATTGGAGACCTTGAATTTAGTAAGAAACTAGAATTAAAGCAACCAATATACTCTATACCGGCAAACAGCTGGACACCTTTACATGCCCCTGGAAATTACACTACAGCGATCGCTACACTGCTAATTGATGAACTCCTCACGGTTCAACCCTTAGGCCCCTATGTAATAGGAGCCTACTGTTATGAAGCATTGGTAGCCTTGGAAATGGCTCAGCAATTACAAAAACAGGGGAAAGAAGTAGCTTTACTAGTGATGATCGATCGTTCTACATCATCTAGATCCATCTTCTATAATTTCTGTCTTCAACTCGAGTGGTACCATACTATTTTTCGATTCCATCTCATGAAACTCTCGCCATTATCTGTTACTGACAAGTTGCAATATATCAGCAGAAGGTTCCCATTTAGGAAAGCAGAAGCATCAAAGGTGTCTGATGAGTCTAACCTTATCACCATTGAAGCTTCTAATATACTCATCCACGCGATTAGAAATTATTCGCCCAAACAGTATTCAGGTAAAGTAGCATTAATCAAAACCTCAAAGGTTGCACTGAGAGGGACTTCAAAAGATTTGTTTAAGACTGATTTATCTTGGTTATTTCCCTGTGATGGTTGGGAAAGCTTATTAACTGGAACAGTAGACCTTCATAAGATTGCATGCAGACATCTTGAACTGCCCCTAAGCCCCTATGCTCAGCAATTAGGTTGTATTTTAGACCAGTGTCTTAAGGAAGTTGAATAACCTTAGTTGGACCGCTATAGTGCTCCTTACCCTAATTGTTTGTGAATGCAGTAAGACTTGAAAGCCTTTGTAGGTAAGATGCCTGTGCTATAAATAAATTGCAGCTCAGATAGGATTACTATAGATAGCTACCCGAGAAAATCACTGAAAAGCTTAACTAGGAGATGCTTAATTGCCATGGATAACTTTTATATAACCTCAAATATTGCCTTTTAGTAACTTTATTGCGATAAACACTGATTGTCACTGTATAGAAAACGGGGATAATCGTATAGTATAAAAGTGTTACTAAGTAAACGTAGAGTAAAAAAGCAAGACTAAGGCATATTGTTTCATTGAGGTTAATTGTAAGCTAACACTTTTTGATAGCTTCAATAAAGTAGGGCTTTGACCGCTTCTTTATTTATTGAATGAATATCATCAATGTTTATCAGTTCTCTTCTAAAAGGTCTTTGAGAAAACCAATATTCTTAAAGTCATTAGAAAATGTATGACACATCTATTACCTGTTATGCAATCATAACCAGCGACATGAGTGACTCTAATCAGACATCTAGTTCCTTGATTAGCCCAGAAGATTTCTGGAAAAGCTTTTTTAAGGGATTTACTGCCAGACCTCTCTTTGGTAATGAGTCTGTTCGCACAAAAGAAAATGCTACCGCGATCGGATATCAAGTACTTTGCCTGAATGAAATCCAAGAACCTGTAGGAGACTCTATCAGAGATTTCTTAACTCAGAACGATTTAGAGCTTTCCACGCTACTCCAGGGGGCTGTAGCGCTACTTCTTAGCCGCTACAGTGGCGAAGAGGATATCCTATTTGGTATACAGGTTACTGAAATAGAATCGACATATCCTACCTTGCCATTTCGGGTACAGGTTACTCCTGACGCAATTTTATTGCCTTGGCTACAAAAACTCCAAACTATCTGGCAGACCTTACAAACCCATAGCCAAGTTCCATGGTCAATCTTGGGAAAGCAAATAAAAAAATGGAATAATCTTCCTAGTGAGATGCCTCTATTTGAGGGTTTACTGATCCTAGATCGCTCACCTAATATCTCAAAACAAGCTGCCTTAGAGGGTGATAATCATCCACTCACTATCATTGCTAAGACATTCCCAGAATTAACGATTCAAGTTCGATACGACTGCAATCGTTTTCAAGAAGATACCATATCGCGTTTGTTAAGACATCTACAGGTCTTACTAGAAGGTATGGTGATTCATCCCGATCAGTGTCTTTGTGATTTGTCAATCTTAACAGCAGCAGAACGCCATCAGATTTTAGTGGAATGGAATTCCACGCAAGTGGATTATCCCTCGAATCGAACAATTCACGAACTTTTTACAGCGCAGGTCACTAGAACTCCCGATGCGATCGCGGTTGTTCTTCCCTTACTAGACTCTGCCATGCAAGAAACGTTAACCTACCAAGAGCTTAACGATCGTGCGAATTTCCTTGCCTACAAGCTACAAGAGCTTGGAGTCGGTGCAGAGACCTTTGTAGCAATGTGCTTCGAGAGATCGCTCGAGATGATGGTTGCCATCCTCGGAATTCTCAAAGCAGGCGGTGTTTACGTTCCCCTTGATCCAGCCTATCCTCAAGATCGACTTACTTTTATGCTGGAGGATACTCAGGCTCCTGTACTGCTTACTCAATCTCATCTACGCGATCGCTTGCCACCCAGTCAAGCCCACGTGATTTGTCTCGAAGCAAATTGGGGAGAGGGAATGTCGGCTGCATTCCCCATATCGCCAAAGATGAATTCTGAGAATTTGGCATATATCAACTATACCTCAGGTTCCACAGGACGACCCAAAGGGGTTGCCATTAATCACCGTGCTGTTTTGCGCTTGGTCTTAGGTAATTACTATACCCGCTTTGATAACAGCCGAACTATTTTGCAGTTTGCTCCGATTTCCTTTGATGCTGCAACGTTTGAGATTTGGGGGGCATTGTTGCATGGTGGATGCTGCGTCTTATTCCCAAACAGTGGTATTCCCGACCCTAAAGATCTAGGCAAGGTGATTCAGTCCAACAGTGTAACGACACTCTTCCTAACCACAGCTCTATTTAACACGATGATTGCGGAATCTCCAGAAGCATTCAATGGAGTACAAGAACTGTTGACAGGTGGTGAGGCAATTTCTATGCTGCATGTGCGGCATTGCATCAAAGTTCTGCCAGACCTCAAACTAATCCATGTTTATGGACCAACGGAAAGTACTACCTTTAGCTGTTTCTATCCGATCCCAAAACAAATTGATGCCACTCTAACTTCGCTACCAATCGGTAAACCGATTGCTAATACAGAATCATACATTCTTGATTCCTATCTTCAGCCTGTTCCAATCGGAGTATCTGGAGAGCTTTATATTGGTGGAGATGGACTTGCCCGAGAATATCTTAATCTTCCTGAAATTACAAGAGAGAGATTTATTCCTCACCCTTTCCGCCCAGACTCAAACGCCCGTCTATATAAAACTGGCGACCTAGCTAAGTATTTACCTGATGGCAATATTGATTTCATTGGGCGTAAAGATAATCAAGTCAAAATTCGTGGATACCGAATTGAACTCGGAGAAATTGAGTCGGCTCTGGAGCATCACGACTCTGTGGCTGAAGCAGTCGTTGTTCTGCGAGATGATATTCCTAGTAAAAAACATTTAGTTGCTTATGTCACATCAAGAGGAGAAGAACAACCTAGTATAAGTCATCTTAAGGCGCATCTGAAACAACGACTGGCAGAGTATATGATTCCCACCACGATCGTGGTCCTAGATAAGATTCCACTCACGCCGAATGGTAAAGCCGATCGCAAGGCACTTCCAGCACCCAAAAGCGCTGGTGTTGGGGATAACTTTATCGCGCCGAATACACCCAAAGAGCGTCAGCTTGCTGAAATCTGGTGCAGTGTTTTAAGTTTAGAGCAGGTCGGAATTGAAGACAACTTCTTCGACATGGGTGGAACTTCGCTGTTGGGATTGCAGATGGTGGCGAGAGTCCAAAAGCAACTAGGTTCAAACTTTCGTGCCGTCAAACTCTATCAATATCCTACCGTCCGTACCTTAGCGCAGTATCTCGATCGCGAAGAAAGCAAATCTTCAGGTTTTCCACAAGAGAAAGATCGAACTCGTCCAGTTCAATTCTCCCGAAAACAAGATTCCACTCAGGCTAAGCCTCAAGATTTAGATATGATCGCGATCGTGGGCATGGCAGGTCGCTTTCCTGGTGCGGATAACGTGGAAGCCTTTTGGTGCAATCTCTGCAATGGGGTGGAATCTTATACGGTATTTAGCGAATCCGAACTCGATCCAAGCGTAGGTGCCGAATTACGCAGCGATCCTAATTACGTTCGCGTTCGCGGCACGATCGCTGGGGCGGAGACCTTTGATGCCGCTTTCTTTGGCATTAGTCCCAGAGAAGCAGAAGTCATGGATCCACAAGCGCGAATATTTCTGGAGTTAGCACACACAGCTCTCGAGAATTCAGGCTATACCCCAGAATTTCATCAAGGTGCAATCGGGCTGTATGCTGGTTCTGGGCAGAATACGTACTTCGAGCAACACATCTGCGGTCGGACAGAAATTATTGATCGCGTCGGTGCGTTCCAAACCATGCTGGCGAACGAAAAGGACTTCGTGACCACGCGCACTTCTTATAAGTTAGGACTGACGGGGCCGAGCCTGAGTATTAATACCGCTTGTTCTACTTCTCTAGTTGCAGTGATTCAAGCTTTTCAGGGATTAGTGAATCGCGATTGCGATCTGGCGCTGGCTGGGGGCATTTCTATTACCACGCCTCAAAATCGCGGCTATCTCTATCAAGAAGGCAGTATGCTCTCTCCTGACGGGCATTGTCGTCCCTTTGATGCCAACGCTCAAGGCACGCTGTTTAATAGCGGTGCTGGGATTGTCGTCCTGAAACGCCTGACGGAAGCACTAGATGATGGCGATCGCATCTATGCCGTGATTCGCGGTGTGGGGCTAAACAATGATGGGACCAATAAGGTCAGCTTCACGGCTCCCAGCGTGAATGGGCAGGCAAGCGCGATCGCAAGAGCGCAAGCCCATGCGGGAATCAATCCTGAAACGATTACCTACATTGAAACCCACGGCACGGCTACGCCTCTGGGCGACCCAATCGAAATTGAAGCCTTAACGCAAGCGTTCCGCTATCGAACCAGTGCCAAACAATTCTGCGCGATTGGTTCTGCCAAGAGTAATTTCGGACATTTAGTCGCAGCGGCAGGAGTTACGGGGCTGATCAAAACCGCATTGGCACTTTATCACAAGCAAATTCCACCGAGTTTGAATTATGAATCTCCGAATCCAGAAATTGACTTTGCTAACAGTCCGTTTTACGTGAATACGAAATTAGTCGATTGGAAGGAAGGAGAAACACCCCGACGGGCGGGCGTGAGTTCCTTTGGCGTTGGCGGAACAAATGCCCATGTCGTCCTTGAGGAAGCGCCAGAGATCGCTGCTTCGAGTACATCCCGACCCTATCAGTTGCTGCGACTGTCCGCAAAAACGAAGGAGGCTTTGGAACAGAATACGGCAAATCTCAAGGAATTTTTGAAGGAACGCCCTGAAGTGAGTCTTGCCGATACGGCTTATACATTGCATCAAGGTCGGAAAGCATTCAATCATCGCCGTTTTGTCGTTTGTCGAGATCTCACCGATGCGATCGCCACGCTAGAATCTCTCGAGGCAAATCGTAGTGCCACCAGAGTCACCGAACTTCGCAATCCTGACCTCGTATTCATGTTTCCTGGTCAAGGTTCGCAATACGTTAACATGGGCAGGCAGTTTTACGAGCATGAGGTTGTCTTTCAATCAGCCGTTGATCGCTGTGCCGAAATTCTTAAAGCATATGTGGATCGGGATTTGCGTGATGTCATGTATCCTTCGCTTAGAACAAATGGGGAAGGAAGTGGAATCGATGAAGAAACTGCGGCAACACTGCTGCGACAGACGCAATATACCCAACCCGCCTTGTTTACAATTGAATATGCCCTAGCCCAACTCTGGCAAAGCTGGGGCGTACACCCTGCAGCCCTGATTGGGCATAGCATTGGCGAATTTGTAGCTGCTTGTTTAGCTGGCGTGTTTTCTTTGGAAGATGGGCTGAAACTGGTGGCAACCCGCGCTGGCATGATGGGTGCACTCCCAAGTGGTTCCATGCTTTCGGTACGTTTACCTGCAGAGGTGGTGGAAAAGCGGATACAAGAAAACAAGCTGAATGCCGAGATGGCGATCGCTGCCATAAATGGTCCCAATCTTTGCGTTGTCTCGGGTTCCACCGATCTGGTCACCAGTTTGCAGCAACAACTGGAAGCCGAAGAGATTGTCTGCCGTTCGCTCCATACTTCTCATGCTTTCCATTCGCCGATGATGGATTCGATTGTAGAGCCATTTGCCGAAATAGTTAAAAAGATTCAACTTTCGCCACCGCAAATCCCCTTTGTCTCGACGGTGACAGCTGACTGGATTACTGATGCAGAAGCCACCGACCCGATGTATTGGGCGAGTCATTTGCGTACCACAGTGCGCTTTGCTGAAGGTTCAAAAACTTTATGGCAAGAGCCCGAACGGGTATTATTAGAAGTGGGACCAAGAACTACCATGGCGACACTGGCACGACAGCAGGCAATAGACTTCAAACGCCAAATTGCGATTTCCTCTCTGGGCAGCACTGCTGAGGATGGAGCTGAATCTGTGGCGATTTTGCAAGCGATCGGACAACTTTGGCTGGCGGGAGTCGAGATCGACAGAGACCAGTTTTATGCGGATGAATATCGTCACCGCATTCCCTTACCCACCTATCCGTTTGAGCGCAAACGCTTTTGGATTGATGCGAAACCAGCTAACGATATGGTTCCATCTCATATCCTTCAAACCCAGATCGTTACAGCTAACCTTTCACCTCCTGCTACCCCAGATCCGATTCAACTAACCCAGTCCTTGCAACCATCAATACAGCTCACTCCAACAGCTATAAATCCGATCGCAGGTTCCACACAAAAGTTAACATTAGAGGTGCAATCGCAAACTATGACTGATGCTCGCAAACAACAATTACTGCCCCAAATCCAAGAAGTCTTAGAAAGCACCTCTGGGCTGGATATTCAAGGTGTTGATGGCAAAACCACATTCTTGGAAATGGGCATGGATTCGCTCTCTCTCACCCAAGTTGCCACGGCTTTAAAAAAGAAATTTAAGGTCAAAGTTACCTTCCGCCATTTGTTAGAAGATTATTCTAATCTCGATACGCTGTCTGAATTCGTGCTTAAATCGCTTCCCACAGAGGCATTCTCTTCTGCTCCCGTAGCAGCGCCAGGTTTTAGGGCTGCTACTCCAATTCAAGCAACACCTTTAGTTACAACGTCAACGCCTCCCCTAGCCCCTACCTATGCTATGTCCATCTCCCAAACTGAACCCAGTTCAAATGGCAACTATAATTCTGGAAATGCCTCTGCGATTCCTTCTGGGATGCATTCAGCCCCATTCAATCCTCAAATGAACCCTCAAATCGCAGGAACGATGCAGGCTGTGGTTGCCCAACAACTCCAAATCATGACGCAACAACTGCAATTGCTCAGTCAATCGGGTGTCGCAATCCAGAATTTTGCCCCACCTGCCATGCAGCAGCAAGAAGCTCAAGCAATACAAGCTGAAATTCCCGCATTACCCCAACCAGAAGCAATCGACGCACCCGCAACCAATGAAACTGGTGAGCCAAAGCCCAAGAAAAATTTTGGACCTGGCGCAAAAATTGAGAAGACGATCAGTTCCATACTAAGCGCAGAACAAAAAAAGGCACTTGATCGCATTATCGCTCGTTATACCGCGCGCACGCCAGAGTCAAAACGTCAAACCCAAGAGCATCGCAAATACCTCGCCGATCCGCGCACTGTTTCTGGCTTCACGCCACTGCTCAAAGAAATGGTTTATCCGATCGTCACTGATCGCGCGCACGGTTCCAAGTTGTGGGATGTGGACGGCAACGAATATGTCGATCTTACGAATGGCTTTGGCTTGAACTTTTTTGGTTGGTCGCCAGATTTTGTGACGGAAGCCGTAAAAGCCCAATTAGATCTGGGCATCGAGATTGGGCCACAAACCCCTCTCGCCGGGAAAGTTGCTAAATTAGTTGCCCAATTCACTGGCATGGAACGGGTTGCCTTTTGCAATACTGGTTCGGAAGCGGTAATGGCAACCATGCGTCTGGCTCGTACCGTTACAGGACGCGACCTAGTGGCGACATTTGCTGGCGACTACCACGGTACATTTGACGAAGCACTTTACCGTCAAGGCTCAAACCTAAAAACCCTGCCAGCATCCCCAGGCATTCTGCCTTCAATGTTCGAGAATCTTTTGGTGCTCGACTACAACTCGCCCGAATCCTTGCAGATTCTGCGAGATCGCGCTGATGATTTAGCCGCGATCTTAGTGGAACCCGTACGCAGTCGTGACCCCAATTTGCAACCCAAGGAATTCCTTCAGGATCTTCGCAGTCTTACGGAACAGTCGGGATCTGCATTTATCTTTGATGAAGTTGTAACGGGCTTCCGCGTTCACCCTGGGGGCGCTCAGGCTTACTTCAACATCCAAGCAGACATGGCAACCTACGGCAAGGTGGTCGGCGGCGGCTTGCCGATTGGCATCTTGGCTGGGAAAGCCGAGTATATGGATGCGCTCGACGGTGGATTTTGGCAATATGGCGACAATTCCATTCCCGAAGTTGGCGTGACCTTCTTTGCGGGAACCTTTGTGCGACACCCGATGGCGCTCGCTGCAGCCGAAGCCGTGCTACTCAAACTCAAAGCGGGTGGTCCAGAACTGCAGCGATCGCTGACCGAAAAAGTCACAAAGTTCGCCGATCGCATGAACCAATACTTCAAGCAAATCGAAGCCAAGATTGAGATCGCTCACTTCAGCTCATTTTTCTACATTAACTATCCTCACGAAATGCCCTATGCTAGTTTGCTGTTTTATTTGCTGCGCGAAAAGGGAGTCCATATTTGGGATCATCGTCCCTGCTTCTTTACGCTGTCTCATACCGATGCCGATATCGAGTTCGTCATCAGAGCTTTTAAAGACAGCGTCGCCGAAATGCAGATGATTGGATTTTTGCCCCAACCTGAGAATATTACCAAGGGGAGTGCGGATGGAGGACTTGATCGCAATCGACCTCCTCAGCCAGGCGCAAGATTGGGACGCGATCCCGAAGGCAATCCTGCTTGGTACGTCCCCGATCTGGAGCGTCCTGGGAAATACCTACAAGTTGGAGGTGTGAAGTGATTAAATATCATTTAGCACCCCAAGAATAAGTCATGCAAGAGTTGAATTGTAGTACTTGAAAAATCATGAAGGACAGTAATCTTATCAATCGAGAGTTTGAAAGCAGTAGTTCGGAGTCAAAAAGCGAACCGATTATCGTTGTCTGTGCTTCGGATAACAACTATGTGATGCCACTTGCAGTGACGATTCATTCTGCAATTGAGAATCTTGAAGAAAGTCGCAAAATTCTTTTGTTTGTGATTGATGGAGATATTAAAGAACTGAATAAACGTCGTTTCTTAAAATCAATCCATCAAGAGCGTTGCGAAGTTAGATGGATACCAAAGCCTGATGACATAATTAACGAATCAGTTATTCCATCAAGTATAACCTCTGGTGTGCCAGAGCTAGCACATATCACAATTGCTACCTGGTATCGAATTCTCATTGCCGAACTTCTTCCCAAACAGATCGAAAAAGCTATCTATTTAGATTGTGATTTAGTCATAACCAAAGATCTGGGAAAGCTTTGGAGTATTGATATAGAAGACAACTATTTACTTGCGGTGGCTCGCTTAGAGTGCTACGAACATCGTACAGTTCCTTACTTTTTAAAGAATTGGAAAGAGCTCGGCTTTTCAGAAGATGACAAGTATTTTAATGCTGGAGTTCTTGTTTTTAATCTTAAAAAATGGCGATCAGACAAAATGTCTGGTAAGGTTTTAGACTACGTAAAGACAAAGCGAGAATACATTCGCTGGAGCGATCAAGATGTTCTGAATGCAGTTGTAGCAGGTCGTTGGGGCGAACTCGATCCAAAGTGGAATTGCATGAACGCTCCGTATATGAAACAGGAAGAAGTAGATAATGCCTTCATACTACATTTTGCAACACCTCCTAAACCATGGATTGCTTATGAAGATTTTCCAGCAAAGGAGGCATTCTATAAGTATCTCAAGTTAACCAGTTGGTCTGGCTATCGACAATCAGTCCCACAGCGAATATGGAGAAAATTGAAGCGAAAGATCGGAGAGTTTGTAGCCATTTGATAAAATTTCTTGAATCTAGTTGGAATAATTAAAAAGCAGAATTTAAAACTATGTCATCCTTAAATTCGTTTTCTCTTGAGGAAAGTATCGCCGAGGCTGGGTCGAATATCCCCAATCCTATTATTCAGGGGGATGCTTTAGATTTTCGCAAAAAATTCAACGATTCTCCTTTTATGTTCTCTCATAATCTGGCGGAACATCCTTTATTTGAGTTGCCTCGCTTAGCGCAGCTTGCCAGTACACTGATTGGAAAAGAGGAGAGTCTCGTCATGTGTAAAGCGGGAGATTTTCCAATTAATCAGAAATGGTCAGATAGACCGCATAAGTTGGAGCAAGTTGCAGAAGTCATCGAAAATATTGAAACATCAAACTCATGGTTGTTACTTCAAAGTACTCAACTCGATCCAGAATATAAAGCTTTAATGGAACAGGTTATCGCTGAAGCTGAGACTCTTACAGAAATCCCTTTGCGAAAAGAGATTACATGGCTTGAGGCATTTATCTTTATTGCATCGCCTCATACAACTACCCCGTATCACATGGATAGCGAGCAGAACTTTATATTTCAAATCCATGGGGAGAAAGAAGATAATCTCTTTGACCGTCGTGATCGCTCGGTATTGACCGAAAGCGAAATCGAGCGATTTTATATTGGCGATCGTGAATGTTTAAGCTATCAAGCAGAGAATCAAAGTAAGGCAAATGTTTATCATTTAACCCCAGGAATGGGTATCTATCATCCCGTTAACGATCCCCATTGGGTTAAAAATGGCAGTACCTATACTGTTTCTATGACGGTTATCTTCTACATGCGTTCCTATGATTTACGAGCTAGAGTTTATCAGGTCAACCATTTTCTCCGAAGGCTAGGATTAAATCCGACTCCTCCAGGCAAATCAGCATGGATCGATGGGATCAAAATTCATGGGATTGGTTTGTTCTCAAAACGTAATCCAAGCACAAAAGATGAGGCAATTCGTTCTGGGATCAATCGAGTTTTTTCAATTAAGAATTGGATTTTAGCTCCCTTAAAAGCTTATAAAAAGATGATTCGGCGATCAAAATAGCGTTCCCATTAATTTGTTTCTGAAAAGCTATTCTGTTTTGGGATAGAGACCAAGTTTTACCTTTATTTCGTATTTAAGATAGAGAACCGTGACAAATTCTAATATCGATGAGAAAGTCGCTCAACATTTTGATTCAATTGCAGGTATTTATGCAAACAATTATTCAAACGAGACCACCTATGCATACTTTTTTAACCAGCGTTTAAAAATAGTTTCTAGTTTTTTAGATAGCTGCGATCGCGCAACTGTTTTAGATGTCGGATGCGGACCAGGAATGATGGCAAAACACGCTCTTGAAAGAGGCTTTGATTTCTATGGCATTGATATTTCAGGAAAAATGATCGATACCTGCATTGAAAAATACGGACAAACAAACTCTACGCATTTCTCTGTAGGAAAAATTCAAGACCTTCAATTTCCTGACGCTTTTTTTGATATTGTTCTTTGCATGGGGATCTTAGAATATCTCGATCCTACCGAACTTGAAAGTGCGATCACCAAGATTTCAAAAGTCCTCAAGCCCGATGGTCAAGTGATTATTTCACTCATGCATAAAAACAGTTTTTATTTGTGGAGCCGCAGAACAATAGCTGCTCTCAAGGCAAAAATCAAAGGTCGCAAATACGATCTAGATAGCTATGATGGGTTGGCTAGAACATTCGATCCGCAAAATTTTATGAGTTTATTAAATTCATATCACCTAAACCGCGATATTGAAACTGTTTTCTTTAGTTTAAATGTGCTTCCAACTTTTCTAGAAGAAAAATTAACGCACAAATCAAAAATCGCGATCGCAAAAAGATTAGACAGCATTATCAAGGGTCGATTTAAATGGCCATATATTGCGTTTGTTGTTAAGGCAAAAAAACAAAGCCAAAGTTCTACCTAATACTAAGGTATCATCAAAAAAAGGCGACTGACGATTCTGTGATTGGTGCTATATGGTACTTTATTCATCACTATAATGAATCATTACTTGTTTAGCACTACCCTTTTCTAGATTACCCCCCTGCGTTTTATCGGCTAAAATCCAGACCAGATAAGTTGCAACCCACAATTCACCTCTAATCCAACTCTCTAAACTGTCATAATATATTTCTTGTTCTTAGGGTTTCTCAACATCATGCAAACACCGTTTGAGCCGCAGTCCATAACTACCGCTGTTGATTTCGATCCCTTTGCCGCAGGGGAAATTTTGCTGACTGCCCCAGCGACAGAATCGCAAAAAGAAATTTGGGCATCGGTACAAATGGGCAATGATGCAAACTGTGCCTACAATGAGTCGCAGACGATGCGGCTTGAAGGAGATTTAAATCTAGTCGCATTTCAGACTGCGCTCAAACAACTCGTACAGCGCCACGAGTCCCTGCGCACTACCTTTAGTACAAATGGCTCTAATCTTTGTATTGCTTCTTCGCTCGATCTAGAAATTCCCTTTTTTGATTTATCAAGGCTATCTGCTCAAGAACGAGAGCAAGGGATCGTACAGCAAAGACGGAAAGCAGTAACTGAACCATTCAATCTAGAGCATGGACCGCTATTTCGCGTCGAAATCCTCAAACTTTCTGAGCAAGAACATTTGGCGATGATCACGGCGCATCATATTATTTGCGATGGCTGGTCTTGGGCGTTACTGATGACCGATTTGGGCAACTTATATTCAGCCTTAAAAAATGGAGAGGCTCCAGATTTAGAAGATCCAGAATTGTTTAGCGAATATGCAATTTCACTCGAAGAGACAGAAAAAAGTGAAGAAGCGATCGCCACAGAAGCCTTTTGGTTAGAACAATATGCTGACTCAGTTCCTTTGGTCGATTTTCCCACTGATCGCCCTCGTCCGCCTTTACGGACATTTAGCTCGGCTCGCGAAGATTGGGATTTGTCGCCAAACTTGGTCGCAAACTTAAAACAACTTGGCACGAAGTATGGTTGTAGCTTCATGACAACGCTTTTGTCAGGTTTTGAAGTCTGGTTATATCGCTTGACAGGTCAAGACGATTTGGTCGTCGGTGTTTCGGCTGCGGGTCAGGCAGCTAGTGGGTTTTACAATTTGGTCGGTCATTGCGTCCATTTACTACCATTACGTAGTCAAGTCGATGGAACGCATTCTTTCAGTGAATATCTTCAGGGTCGGCGTACCGCCGTCTTAGATGCCTATGACCATCAGCAATTTACCTTCGGAAGTTTAGTCCAAAAGTTATCTATTCCTCGCGATGCCAGTCGAATTCCACTGGCTCCAATATTACTCAATATCGATCAAGGACTAGACTCAAGCAAGCTCCCCTTCGACGGGTTGAAGGTCGAGCTATTTTCTAACCCACGTGCTTATGAGAACTTTGAATTATTTGTGAATGCCACTGAGCTAGCGGGCAAGGTCACTTTAGAAACCCAGTACAACACCAATCTGTTTGATTCCGAAACAATCCGTTGTCGCATGGCAGAACTAGAGACAATTTTAGAGGGAATCATTGCTAATCCCGAACAGTCGATCGCGACACTCCCACTTTTACCAAGTTCGGAACGAGCGGTACTAGCGCAATGGAATCAGACAGAAGCTCCATTTCCTCAAGATTTATGCATCCATCAATTGATTGAAGCACAAGTCGAACGTACTCCCGATGCGATCGCAATTGTCTATGAAAATCGGCAGCTTACCTATGGAGAACTAGATTGGAAAGCAAATCAACTCGCCCATTATTTAAGCAGTCTGGGTGTTAAGAAAGAAACGCTAGTGGGGATTTTTTGCGAGCGATCTTTAGATGCGATCGTCGGAATCCTTGGAATCCTCAAAGCTGGTGGAGCATATGTGCCACTTGACCCTGATTACCCTCAGGAACGTCTAGAATATATGCTAGAAGATTCCCAAATATCCGTTCTTCTGACACAGGAGAGCCTAAAATCAAATTTATCAACTTGTAGTGTACGCATTGTTTGTCTCGATCACGATTGGGAAAGCATTCAGGCAGCAAGTAGCGAACTAAGTGCGTCGCAACCTCCAAGCACTGATGTTACGCCAAATAATCTTTCATACATTATCTATACTTCTGGTTCGACTGGAAAACCAAAAGGCGTGCAAATCGAACATCGAAGTGTTGTCAATCTACTCAATGCCATTCGCAATCAGCAATGTCTGACCGCAGAAGACACACTTCTTTCTGTAACTACGCTTTCTTTCGATATAGTCGTTTCAGAGATCTTCCTTCCCCTTTCCGTTGGAGCCCGATTGATTGTGGTAAGTCGTACCGCCACCAGTGATGGCTTGCAACTCATCAAAGAACTAGAAACTTCTGGAATTACGTTTATGCAGCCAACTCCAGCGACTTGGAGATTATTGTTGACGGCGGGTTGGCAAGGCAGTCCTAGGTTAAAGATGGTCAGTACAGGGGAAGCCCTATCTAGAGATCTTGCTAATCAACTGCTCCCTAAAGGTACGGAGCTCTGGAATCTCTATGGTCCCACGGAGACAACAATCTGGACTACTGGTTGTAAGGTCACTGAAGGTACTACACCGATCTATATTGGCAAGCCACTCTCTAATACTCAAGCCTATATCCTCGATCAGCACTTACAACTCGTTCCCATTGGCGTTGCGGGTGAATTGCACATCGGTGGAATTGGTGTCGCAAGAGGCTATCTAAATCGACCCGAGTTGACCGCAGAAAAGTTTATTCCCAATCCATTTGTTACCCAGTCAGATGCTCGCCTATACAAAACTGGAGATTTAGCTCGTTTCATGCCAGATGGTCAGATCGAATGCATGGGAAGAATTGACTTTCAAGTAAAAGTGCGCGGTTTCCGAATTGAGCTTGGAGAAATTGAAACAACGATGCTATTGCATCCAGCAGTTAAGGAGGCCGCAGCGATCGCTCGTCAAGACATCTCAGGTGAAAAAGTGCTGGTCGGTTATTTTATTCCCGATCACGATTCAGAGACGGATATAAATCAACTTATTCCAGAACTGCGCCGTTTTTTGAAAGAAAGCCTGCCAGACTTTATGGTACCAAACATTTTTATGGCTCTAGAATCTATGCCGCTCACTCCCAACGGCAAAGTAGACCGAAAAGCCCTGCCCCAAACTGATGCCTTTCGTCCAGAACTTGCGGCTAATTATGTCGCTCCTCGCAATGAGATCGAACAGCAAATTGCAGTTATCTGGGCACAAGTCATGAATCTTGAACGAGTCGGCATTCGCGATAATTTCTTTGACCTCGGAGGCTATTCTCTGATTGGCATTCAAGTGATTGCGCGCATCAGACAAGCTTTACAGGTACAAATAATGCTGGCAAGCCTATTTGAACTTCCCACAGTAGAAGACTTAGCCAGTCGAGTGGAAACATTACGTTGGGCTGCGCGTGGAAATCAAGCCCCACAGAGTACTTTGACGGATGATTATGAAGAAGGAGAGCTATGAGAACACTAGATCTACTTTTGGTGGAATTGCGCCAACGTGAGGTTGCACTTTGGGTTGAGGATGATCGTCTGCGCTACCGCGCCGAGAAAGATGCTCTCACGCCCGAACTGCTTACCGAGGTAAAAAATCGCAAAGTAGAAATTCTCAAGTTTCTCAAGCAGGCTACCGAAAGCATCAGTTCGCAGCTTCCTCCTATCGTTAAACTCGATCGCAATGAGCATTTACCATTATCATTTGCGCAACAACGGCTTTGGCTTTTGCATCAGTTTGAGCCAGAAAGCTCTTCTAACAATATGCCCGTTGTGGTGAAGCTGACGGGTGTGCTGAATGTGGCATTGCTGAAGCAAAGCCTTGAGGCGCTAGTGCGTCGGCATGAAGTTCTGCGTACGCATTTCCCCTCTGTAGACGGACAGCCAACTCAGGTAATTGTAGACGACATGGCTATCGATCTTCCAATTGTCGATCTGAGGCAACTGCCTGAGAGAGAGCGCGATGCGGAAGCCCTCCGACTGGCGACCCAAGAAGCTCGAAGTTCCTTCAACTTATCGACAGGACCCATTTTACGTTTGTTGTTAGTGCAATTGAGCGATCGCGAACATCTGATGGTTTGGAATATGCACTGCATAATTTGCGATGGCGCATCTTCGGATGTCTTTTATCGCGATCTGACCGCGATCTATGGTGCTTTTTTAAACGGACAGCCTTTGCCTTTTCCCGCGCTCTCAGTGCAATACGTCGATTTTGCCCATTGGCAACGCCAGTGGCTGCAAGGCGAAGTTTTGGCAACCCAACTCAACTACTGGAAGCAGAAATTGGAAGGCGATTTGCCCGTGATCAAGTTGCCCACTGATCGTCCCCGTCCACCGATCATCCAGACCTATCGCGGCGATCGCTGTGCGCGCATGCTACCTAAATTTTTAAATGCAGCCGTCCTCAGTCTCAGTCAAAAATTAGGTGCAACTCAGTTTATGACACTGATTGCCACATTTGAAATTCTCTTACATCGCTATTCGCAGCAAAAGGATATTCTGATTAGCTTTGCTAGTGCGGGTCGCGGTCAGGTAGAAACAGAAGGATTGATTGGCTTCTTCTCAAATACATTGATTCAGCGCATCAACTTTGAAGGAGATCCCACGTTTCGCGAACTGCTCGATCGAGTGCGTGCAGCCTCACTCGAAGCCTATACCCATCAAGATTTGCCTTTCGAGAAATTAGTCGAAGAACTGAGCGCGGAACAAAGCCAGAGCCGATCGCCGCTTTTTCAAGTCAAGTTTGCTCTGAATCCACCTTGGTCAAACGGACGTGGCATGGCATCGGTGCAATTACCTGATCTCACCTTTACTTCCTTATTTGGGTACATCTACCACGGCAAGACTAAGTACGATCTGATTTTAGTCATGCGCGAGCAAGATGAAGGCTTGGGCATGGTGTTTGACTATAATGCCGACTTGTTCGATTCCAGCACGATTGCGCGCATGTTAGGACATTTTGAAACCTTATTGGAAGGCATCGTGGCAAACCCTGACTGTAAGATTTCGGAACTGCCACTGCTTACACCTGAGGAACGGCAACAAATTTTGCATGAATGGAATCCTCCCACCTCAATTCAAGCTAGTACCGATCGGTCTCAAGAAGTCCAAGAGCAATTTGAAGCCGAATTTGAAGCGCAAGTGGAACTGACTCACCATGCGAGCATACTCTCGACGACACATAGTACACCTTTCTCCGCAGAGCTTTTAGGTCAAACAATTCAGCAGCATCAACTCACCACCTTATCGCTCCCAATCCGATTATTCCATCGCTTAGTTGATTGGGAATTTGGGAATCGATCGGGAAATTTAGTATCTCTTCAAAAACTGTATGTCGGTGGGGATGCAAACGGAGATTGGTTGTCGCCTGCCCACGTAGAAAGATTTCGCGAATTTTTGCCCAAGTGTCGTTTGTTTAATGTCTATCAAGTCGCTGAAAATGCTGACTTCACCTGCTGTCATGAAGTGGGGCAGACACTTCCCGAACATACAACGATTCCGATCGGACGCCCGATCGCCAATACCCAAGCTTACGTCCTCGATCGTGATCGCCAATTGGTACCGATCGGAATTGTGGGCGAACTGTACATTCGTGACGATCGCTTGACAAGCTATTTCAACCAGCTTGAATTGACGCCTCCTGCATTTATTGCAAATCCCTTCAGCCAACAAAAAGATACTCTTCTTTACAAAACTGGAGATTTAGCGCGTTATCTACCTGATGGTACGCTGGAATTTGTCGGTGCTGAGGCGTTGGTCTCGCTCCACGGCTTGCACATCGAACTTGGCAGGGTCGAAGCGATACTAAATCGGCATCCTGCCGTGCGAGAGTCTTGCGTTTTAATTCGTCCAGCTTCTGATCGCTCCTCTCAAAAATCCGCTAAGGATCCCATGGACGGCTGCGCTGCTAACGATTCCAAAGAACTAGCAGCCTTTGTCGTGCTTCAGCCCGATCGCACTATTACAAGCACTGAACTGAGAACTTTCCTAAAAACGCGGTTGTCAAGCTACATTATCCCAAGCACTTTTGCGTCGATCGCCGCACTGCCTTTAACCGCCCATGGCTACATCGATCGCTATGCCTTAGTCACTACCGATATGATCGCAAATCTCTCAGAAAAAACGACCGATCCCCGCGATCCATTAGAGCAGCAACTCGTCGGTATCTGGAAAAAACTGTTAGGCGATCGAGCGATCGGAATTCACGACAACTTTTTTGAATTGGGTGGTAATTCTCTCTTATCTGTACGCATGGTTGCAGAAATTGAGAAAACTTTTAGCTACTATTTCCCGCTTTCATCATTTTTCCAGATCGGAACGATCGCTGAGATCGCCCAATGGATTCGCGAAAAGCCCTCCGAAACGACGATCGCCGCCGATAATCTTCCAGAAGGACTATGTTTAGAAGATTATCGGGCTTTGCTATCTTTTAATGCTGGGCGAATCGGTAAACATTTAGGCAAACTTGGTTTAGTTGTAGAAATTCCTCCAGCAGAACCTTCAACTGCAGGCCCATCGACGCAACCCTTTGTGTGGATTGGCGATCTGGAATTTAGCAAACGCCTGAAATTGCCGCATAATACGATCTACTCGATCGCCGCCACCAGTTGGACTGATTTACAATCGCCCGAAACCTACACCGCCGCGATCGCGCCTCTACTTGTCGATGAATTGCTTACAGCTCAACCAACAGGTCCCTATGTAATTGGGGCATATTGTTACGAAAGCTTAGTAGCACTGGAAATGGCGCAGCTATTGCAAAAGCAGGGGAAAGAAGTCGCACTGCTTGCAATTATTGATCGTTCAGGTCCTTCTCGCTTGCACCGTTTTCTGATGGATTATGACATCTACTTTAAAGTTCCAATTTATCATCTTTTAAAACTTGCCCCCTTATCACTCAAGGAGAAATGGCAGTATATCCGTCATAGATTGCCATTTGGGGTAAAAAACATTTCAGATAATGCTCGACAATCTGAAGAAGTAGCTCGTGAGGAATATAATCCAGTCACTCCTAAAGCCTATGACTTACATATCCAAGCGACAAGAAGCTATGTACCGAAAGTGTATTCTGGTAAGGTAGCGTTAATTAAGTCTACAAAAAGTCCACTTACTGGTACGACCCGAGACCTACTGATTACTGACTGGTTTTGGCTATTTCCCTGCGATGGGTGGGAAGGGATATTCACAGGAAAGGTCGAAGTTCACAAAATTCCATGCCGACATCTAGAGTTACCCCTAAATCCTTATGCTGAGAAGCTAGGAAGAATTTTAAGTAAATGTCTCGAACAAATTTGATCTGGTGTATGAAAAATCAAAATCTTGTTTCCAAACCAAAAAATGTAACCAAAGATGGACTCACTAAATTGAGATTCAGTCCATGGGGCACCTCACAAAAGTATGCTAATCGAACTCATCCAACCGCCATATGAAAACTTCGAGTGCAGTAGATGAGTTATCTATTTCGCGTGCAATGATCGCCAAGACGGATTGCAGAGAAAGTTCGCAGTTTTCTTTCCCAATCCCCGAGTTCTGTCAAATGTTTGAGGCTCAGGCAGCCAAATCTGCTGAGGCGATCACGATCGCTGCCAAAGGCGAGCAGTTGACCTACCAAGAGCTGAATGCTCGCGCCAACCAACTGGCACATTATCTTAAAGCGCAAGGTGTCGTGAAGGAAACACTTGTGGCACTTTGCATCGACAGTTTCGTGGCGATGTTAGTGGGGATGCTAGGCATTCTTAAAGCAGGTGGAGCCTATATTCCATTAGATCCTGCCTATCCTCACGAACGCCGAGCTTCCAAATTACGCAATGCTAAAGTATCTCTGATGTTGCCCCAACCAAATATGGTCTACACACTCTTAGACTATGGTGCAAAGGTAATTTCTTTAGATACTGATTGGGAAGTGATCGCACTTTATCATACACACAATTTGGAATGCGTCACGAATTCAGAAAATTTAGCCTACGTAATTTATACATCAGATTCGACAGGCGAACCCAAAGGTGTAATGATCGAACATCAAAGCCTGATAAATCACTGCCTTGCCCTTAGCAAAGCATACGAGCTAAACAGTTGCGATCGCGTTTTGCAGTTCTCTAATATCAGCTTCGATGTTGCGGTCGAAGAAATTTTCCCGACCTGGCTGAATGGGGGAACAGTTGTCTTGCCTCCATCTGAAATTTATACCTCCATTACTAATTTTCTGGAGATCGTCAAGCAGCAAGCGATTACGGTCATAAACTTACCCACGGCTTTTTGGCATGAACTAGTCAATGGAATTTCCTCGATCGAACAACCATTTTCTCCAGATCTTCGCCTTGTAGTTGTTGGAGGTGAAAAAGTGTCTAAATCGGTTTACCAGAAATGGCGATCGCTAGTTGGGGCTTTCCCTAGATGGCTCAACGCCTATGGACCTACAGAGACAACTATAACTGCTACGATCTACGATCCCCATAGTTCTAGTACAGAGCTCCCTCCTGATGCTGAGATTCCTATCGGTCGGGCGATCGCAAATCTTCAGACCTATGTTCTAGATCGAAACTTACAGCCTTCTCCAATTGGCGTTAAGGGTGAGTTATACATTGGTGGAGTTGGTCTGAGCCGTGGTTATCTCAATCGTCCAGATATTACTACTCGGCGCTTTATTCCTAATCCTTTTTCTAGCGATCCCAAGGATCGTCTGTACAAAACAGGCGATACAGTCCGTTATTTACCTGATGGCAATCTAGAGTTTATTGGTCGAGTTGATTTCCAGATCAAGATTCGTGGCTTTCGAGTTGAACCGATCGAGATTGAAACAAAATTAGAACAATATCCTGTTGTTAAACAAGCAATCGTGCTGTGTCACGATGCCCCCTCGGATAGATCCCTAGTTGCCTATCTAGCTGTGCAACAAGATGAGTCGCTCGATATTGAAGCGCTCAGGAGTTTTCTCCAGCGAAAACTGCCATATTATATGATACCCACTAGTTTTGTGGTCTTAGACAACCTACCTGTGACCCAAAATGGCAAAGTAGATCGACGAGCCCTACTCGATCTTGACATTGCAACACAAAGGAACGAGAACTTGATTTCTCCACGTGATGAAGTCGAACAACTACTGGCAAATATATGGGAAAAGCTTTTAGGTCGTCATGATATTGGTATTCACGACAATTTTTTTGAGTTGGGTGGTAATTCACTCCTCTCGGTACGTTTAGTTGCAGAAATTGAGAAAACTTTTAATTATCATCTTCCTCTGTCTTCATTCTTTCAGATCAGTACCATAGAAGAGATTGCCCAATCGATTCGTGAAAAGCCATCTGAGACAATCACTGCTGACGATCTTCCTTCAGGGCTTAGTCTGCAAGACTATCGAGCTTTACTTTCTTATAGTGCTGGACGTCCTGGAAAGCATTTAGGAAAACGGGGTCTAATTATAGAAACATCTCCAACAAAAATGCGATCGCCTCAGCCTTTTGTTTGGATTGGAGATATTAACGTTAGCAAGAAGTTAGGCTTACAACAACCAATCTATACGATGCCTGTAAATAGTTGGGAGCCCTTACATTCTCCAGAAAACTATATTTCAGCGATCGCTACCCTTTTGGTAGACGAACTACTTAGCGTTCAAACCGAGGGACCTTACGCGATCGGGGCATATTGTTATGAAGGGCTCGTTGCTATGGAGATGACACATCAATTGCAAAAGCAAGGGAGAGAAGTAGCTCTATTAGCACTTATTGATAAATTTGGTCCATCCTCTCTTCATCGCTTGTTTGGAAAACTTGATTGGTATTTTTGTTCCCTGACGTTTGACTGGTTTCAACTTGCTCCACTATCTCTTCGTGAAAAATGGCAGTATATTCAAAAGAGACTGCAACGCAGAGCTGAGTTTACTCGCAATGTACCTCAGATTGGGATCGATCTCGTAAAATCTCAGACAATAACCCTACTGGATGAAGCTGCAAATCGTTATGTACTTAAAGAGTATTCTGGCAGAGTGGTATTAGTTAAATCCACCAAGAGTGGGCTCAAAATTGGGTCAAAAGACATATTTAACTCTGATTTGTCTTGGCTCTTCCCCTACTATGGATGGGAGGGGCTATTAACGGGGAAAGTCGAGACTTATACTATTCCGTGCGAACATCTTGAAGTATACGAAAGTCCCTATATCGAGGAACTTGGTTATATTTTAGACAACTGCCTACAAGAAGTTAAATAACCATGATTGCATCAATTTAATATATATGAACAATCCAGATATTGCCTCTCAAAAAGAAATCGTAATTGAAGCAGGACGTACTGAACGTCAGTACTGGCAAGATTTATGGCGCTACCGAGAACTATTTTATTTCCTTGCATGGCGTGATATTTTGGTGCGTTACAAGCAGACCGCGATCGGGGTAGCTTGGGCGCTAATTCGACCATTTTTGACAATGGTTGTATTTACCGTGGTGTTTGGACAATTAGCTAAGCTTCCTTCACCTACTGGTGTTCCTTATCCAATTTTGGTGTTTGCCGGCATGCTACCTTGGCAATTCTTTTCCAATGCCTTAAGCGAATGTAGCAATAGTCTAGTTACCAACTCAAACTTAATTTCTAAGGTCTACTTCCCACGTTTAATCGTCCCTACTAGTGCTGTAATTGTTAGCTTTGTAGATTTCATGATTTCTGGCATGATTTTACTGGGGCTAATGGCTTGGTATAATTTTGTTCCTGATTGGCGCATCTTAACCTTGCCACTATTTGTTTTGATCGCTTTTTTGGCATCTATGGGTGTTGGACTGTGGTTAGCTGCTTTGACCGTCGAATATCGAGACTTTCGATTTGTTGTTCCCTTTATCGTTCAGCTTGGTCTGTATATTTCACCAGTAGGCTTTAGTAGCAGCATCATACCTGAGCAATGGCGATTTGTTTACTCTTTAAACCCTATGGTCGGGGTAATTGATGGGTTTCGTTGGGCGATTTTGAAAGGTAATTCAGAGCTTTATCTCCCTGGCTTTGCATTGTCTCTGGCTTTGATATTTTTATTGCTTTGGAGCGGAATTTGGTATTTTCGCAGAATGGAGAGAACATTTGCTGATGTAATTTAGGAATACTCTTTCTAGTAGATATTTCTAAATCTATAAACCTCAAATCACCACTTAGAACCTATAAACTTTTTTAGTGGTTATGACTAAACATAAAACTATTGCGGGAGACCAAAGCACTTATGTCTGAAACTGCGATTCGAGTAGAAAATCTGGGCAAAAAGTATATTATCAGTCACAAACAAGGACTGTCGTCCAACAAGTCTCTAAGAGAATCCATCAGCAATACTGTAAAGTCCATAGGGCAAAAGTTTCTCCCCTCTTCTACCAAAGAGATAAATCCATCTCGTGAAGAGTTTTGGGCACTTCAAGATATTTCCTTTGAAATTAAACAAGGAGATAGGGTTGGGGTAATTGGTCGCAATGGAGCAGGGAAATCAACATTGCTAAAAATCTTGAGTCGGGTTACAGAGCCAACTCATGGCAAGATTGCTATTAGAGGTAGAGTCGCTAGCTTACTGGAGGTAGGAACAGGGTTTCATCAAGAGTTATCTGGGCGAGAAAATATTTACCTTAATGGTGCCATCTTAGGTATGGGTAAAGAAGAGATAAAACGTAAGTTTGATGAGATTATAGCGTTTGCTGAGGTTGAGAAGTTTTTAGATACCCCAGTCAAACGCTATTCATCTGGGATGTACGTTCGGCTTGCATTTGCAGTCGCGGCTCATTTAGATCCAGAGGTTCTAATAGTAGATGAAGTACTAGCAGTTGGAGATGCTCAGTTTCAAAAGAAGTGTCTTGGCAAGATGGAAGATGTTTCTACAAAAGAGGGGCGGACAGTTATATTTGTCAGCCATCAGATGAGTGCAATTGAAGCATTGTGTAGCCGTGCTATTCTTCTCCAATCTGGGAAAGTCGTATTAGATAGTAATCCTCAAGAGGCAATTAGAGGATATCTAGGGAATGCCTATTCTTTAACAAAGGGAATTTCGCTCAAAGAAAGAACCGATCGAACTGGAAATGGCAAAGTGCGATTTGAGAGTTTTAGAATTATCGATGAAGAAGGTACTGAAGTTACTGCTTTACAGTCTGGCAAAGACTACAGGTTTGAATTAGGTTATTTTAATAGCCTTGAAAAGCGTACAGATAACGTTGTCGTTAGCCTTGACATTTTCGACGAAAGAAACAACAGAGTCATGCTGTTTAGAACCAATTTCACAAATGACAACCTTTCATTAAATCCTGGGTTTGGAAGCATTTCCTGTTCTATAAACAAATTGCCTCTAGCAAATGGTGAATATCGATTTTTGTTATTTATGAGCTATGCAGACACTGAAATATTTGATTGGATTGAGGATGCTGCTTCTGCAAGAGTTGATGGCGGCGATTTTTTTGGTACTGGAAGTATAGGACTCCCAACCCACTGCAAGCTCCTATCAGAGGTTCAATGGTCTAATAGCTAACGCACCTAAATATTATTTATTATCGCTATACTTAAACGTTTGACTTAAATTTCTGAATTCCGAAGGCAGCTCTTTGACTTTCCGATTACTGTCATTATACCAAGCGATATATGCAACTTCTTAGTGTCATTATTTGTACGCACAATCCAAGAGCGGAGTATTTAGGGAGAACTTTAGCTGCTCTTAAGACTCAAACTTTACCATTAGATCAATGGGAACTTTTGATCATTGATAATGCTAGCAATCGTCCTTTAGCACCTGAAGTCGATCTTAGTTGGCATCCTAACGCTCGTCATGTGAGAGAGGAACGCTTAGGTTTAACTCCTGCGAGAATGTGTGGCATTCAATCTGCTCAGGCTCAAATCTTGATCTTTGTAGATGATGATAATGTCCTAGATCGACATTATTTAGAAAATGTCTTGAAACTTAGTCAAGATTGGCCAATGTTGGGCGCATGGGGCGGTCAATGTCTACCTGATTTTGAAATTGAACCACCAGAATGGACAAAAGAGTTTTGGGAATATTTAGGAATTCGTACATTCGATCGCGATCGCTGGTCAAACTCACCCTACTGGGAAAACACCCCCATTGGAGCAGGTCTATGCGTGCGTAAGACTGTTGCAGAGACCTATGCTCATTCTTTACAAAACGATCCCCGCAGAACGAATCTAGATCGACAAGGAAATATGTTATTAAGCTGCGGTGATATGGATTTTGCCTACACAGCTTGCGATATGGGATTGGGGATCGGTGTTTTCAAAGACCTAAAATTATTGCACTTAATGCCACCTAATCGCCTTGAGGAATCCTATCTACTCAGAATGGTAGAACAGTCTGTTTATTCTAGAGTAATGCTATATTTCTTAAGGGGGAAAGAGGCAGATAGATTATCTTGGAAAGAAAAATTGAAACTTGTGCTGCCGTTTAGACTCAATCCCAAAAACTGGCGACTTGCACCTAGAGAACGGAAATTTAAACAGGCGAGAGAGCAAGGATACAACTTAGCAATGAAGGCTATTCTTAATCAGCAATGAAAATTGGTTATCTTCACCTTGGGCCATTTGAACATGGCATTAATCGCTATGGACGATTACTAGCGGCTGAGTCTCAACAGCGATCGAGTTTGGACGTTTTGGAAGCTGAAATCGTTTTAACAGATAATCCAATCTACAATCAAGAAGTGCTAATCAAGGCTGCACAACGGCTCTCAGATTCAGATCTAGTTCATATTCAATTTAGCTATTTTAACGATCGCTTATGGGGCTCGGGCTGGGATCAGCTAGTCCACCTGCGAGTCTTTTTAAATGCTTGTCCCTGTCCAATTGTCGCTACACTACATGATGTTTACTATGTACCGACAGGAGTTAAAGGAATTCTTAAGTATATGGTACCTCAACTTTTTTCTGCCTTTGGCATTAAAACGTTCGGTTCCGATCCATCCCCTGAAGAAGCATCATCAATTTCTACATTGAGAAAGGCTGTTCGAGTTGTAAAAAGTTGGTGGATTCATAACTTTGGTGCAGCCACAGCAACATTGAGAGAACTTACAAAGCATGCTCATTTAATTCTTGTATGCTCTCAAGAGGAAGCGCAGCGTTTAGACAGCCACGTGGATCCCAAAAAACTAAAAATTATTCCACATTTTGTTGAAACTCGCTCTCTTTCAACCACACCAGTTGAAGCGCGTAATTCTTTAAATTTAGTCAAAAAAAGAGTCATAACAATTCTAGGGTTTATTTTTCGTCCTAAAGGCTATCAATTGGTTGTAGAAGCACTCCCGTATTTACCTGATGATATCCAAGTAGTTTTTGCAGGAAATGCAGACGCGGATAGAGAGTTTGTAGATTTTTTGCATAAGCTAGCTCAAGAGAAAGGAGTGGATCATCGTATTCGGGTTACAGGATATTTGTCTGAGATAGAGCTGGAGTCTTATTTACTTGCTACCGACTTAGCAATTTGTGCCTTTATTGCATTTTCAGCCTCAGGTTCTATTTCTACTTGGATTTCTGTAGGGTGCCCTATTCTTGCCTTCGATCTGCCTCAGATTAGTGAATATAACCTGATCGAGCCAGATGCAATCCAAGTTTTCAAGCCTTATACGCCCATAGCGCTGGCAGCAGCCATTCAAGAGTTCTTAAAGCGGGATCGTGAAACTCTGAGCATTAAAGTAGCAAGATTGGGACAGAAATTATCGCTACCTAATATCATCGATCGACATCTGACCCTTTACACTTCTATAAATCAGCATTCTCATCCCAACCCCAATTAGACAAATTATGAGAATTTTATTTATTTCTCGCCATTTCCCAAATGACCTGCGCACTAGCACCTATGGAACATATCAACGGATGGGCATGTTGATTGATGCAATCAAGGAAATTGCACAAATAGATATTCTCTACTACGTTTCACCAGAGATTGATATTTCTGAAGATACTCGCATATTCAAAGAACAGGAACTTTCTCAGCATTGGAATGTCCCAATTCATATCTCTTTGTGTCATCTATTTAGTCACCCAGACTATCTCCCAAAATGGCAACGGCATTTACAGGGGATTTTTAATTTTGCTAAGCAACTTTTATTTTTCGGTACCAGTGGAGTCGAGCAGGTTAGAGCCTTTGAGCAATGTTTGCAACGCAAACCTGACATTATTTTTGCTCACCGTTTAGGTGCGATCGCTCCTGCTTTACTGACCTCTCAACCTTTACCTCCCATTGTCTTAGATTTGGATGATATCGAACACATCAACTTTTTAAGGACTTTAAAGCAACTGCCTAAACAATTGGAGCCCTGGTTCTATGGCTTGCAAATCCCTGCACTCTGGTGGGGAGAGTTACAGGCGATTCGTCGTGCAAAGGTGACATTTGTCTGTTCTGAAGGCGATCGCCGTTATCTTGCCGAAACATGGAGGCTTCGTGGAGTTGAAGTCGTTCCCAATACAGTAAATATTCCAGAGCCTCAGCCAATTGTCGTAGAACCAACCTTACTGCTCTTAGCTAGTTATCAATATGAACCAAACTTCCATGCAGCAGACTTTTTAATCGAAAAGATTTGGCCGCATATCTACGAAGCAATGCCAGAAGCCAAACTCATAATTGCAGGTCGAGAGCCCCAGAGAATTCGCAGCTATAATCAAGCTCCTCATGGGGTTGAATTTACTGGGTTTGTAGAGAATTTGGATGCCCTCTATCAGCGATCGCGAGTTGTTTGTTGTCCGATCTTGTCTGGAGGAGGAACTCGGATCAAAATGGTTGAGGCTGCTGCCTATGGTAAGCCAATTGTTGCTACAGCGATCGGTGCTGAAGGGTTAATGATGTCTGATGGGCAAGAATTTCTCATGCAAAATAGCCCTAGAGAATTTGCTCAAGCCTGCCTAGAACTGCTCAAAAACGATTTTTTGTGTGAGAGACTCGGGAAATCTGCACGTGAATCTGCGATTAAATATTATGATCGTTCTAGGATCTTGAGAAACATCCAACAATATGTTTTAGATGCCTAATTGGGCGAATCAGAACTTTTCATTGTGGTAAAGGTAATTAAAGATGAAAATTTATGTCAGTCCTTGCAATCCTATGATGATGTATCGAATAGACCAATTGTACGATTGGGCTAAGTTAGCACAACCTCAAATTCATACGTTTACTGAAGATCCCGAAGAAGCAGATATCATTTTTGTCCCTGACACACTTTTCACGTACCATCACAACCGTCAGTTTCTCTACAAGTTTTTACATAAATGTTATGCACTTGATTGTGCTGACAGACCTCATTTAATTATTCCTGGGTTATATGCCAGTGCCATTAAATTTTTTCATAAACATCGCGTGCGAGGATGCTCTTACTTATTTAATCGCCATCGCCGCAATGCTTTTCTAAATTCCGAGCCAGAGGTATCAGATCGAAATTCATCAGGACTAAACAATCAAAAGCAGTATCTATTCTCATTTATCGGTGGCTCGACATCTTGGGTTCGCAAGCGTCTACTTAAGCTCAATTTTCAAAGAGATGATGTTGTAGTTCGATGCAGTACGGGTACTTACAATCACTGGAGTGACGAACAGCAAAATCGCGAAGCGATTCAGAAAAGTTATGTGGAAGTGATACGTCAGTCAAAGTTTGCACTCTGTCCTAGAGGAATTGGTTCAAATAGTATCCGCCTATTTGAAGTTATGGAACTTGGGGTAGCTCCGATTATAATTTCTGATGTTTGGTTACCTCCTAGTGGACCTGATTGGCAAAGTTTCGCTCTTTTTGTGAAAGAATCAGCAATTGACAACCTTGTGGCAATTGCTGAAAGGCATATTTCAGAATCTGAAGAGAGAGGGCGATTAGCTAGAGAAGCTTGGGAACAGTACTTTTCCGATCCTTTCTGTTTCAATCGATGTATTGAAGTTATCGAAGAATTAAGCCAAAGCAGAATCCCAGTCTTAGATAAAGTTATCCTTTATTGCTATCCATTAGTTATCTTTGGTATTCAATGTAAAGAATTAGTAAGAGAATGGCTTAGAGTCTCTATCTTGTTTGTCTTTCGCGTTTTTTCGCTGAAATTCCCCTACGAGGTTGAACGCGATTAATTCAAATAGCTGGAGAATTTTAATTGCATGAAAATTTGTATTGTTACGCGTAACATTATGAAAGGTGATGGTCAAAGCCGAGTCAATTATGAAATTGCTTGGGAGGCTATCCGTTGTGGTCATGATGTCACTATGTTGGCTAGCAGTGTAGATTTAGAGCTACAGCAAAGTCCCCAAGCCCACTGGATTGAAATTCAGGTTCAAAAGTGGCCTACCCAAATATTGGGCGGGTTGGCATTTTCTTGGCAATGTGCGCGTTGGTTAGCTCGGCATCGTGCCGGACTTGATGTAGTGATGGTGAATGGTGCAAATACAAACGAGCGATCAGATATAAATGCTGTACATTTTGTACATACTTCTTGGCTGCGATCGCACGTTCATCCTTGGCAGCTACGTCGAGATCTTTATGGTGCTTATCAGTGGCTCTTTAGCGCCTTAAACGCTTATTGGGAGAAAAAAGCCTTTCAGAAAACAAATATCGTTGTGGCAGTATCTGAGAAGGTAAAGCAGGAATTACTAAATATCGGGGTTCCATCAGATCGAATTCGAGTCATTTTAAATGGAGTCGATTTACATGAATTTTCACCAGGTACGAGCGATCGCCTAAAGTTGGGCTTGCCTGAAGGCGTCACACTTGCCCTATTTGTGGGTGACATCCTCACCAGTCGCAAAAACCTAGATTCGGTGCTAAGGGCTCTGGTAAACACACCTGATTTGCACCTAGCCGTGGCAGGAACTACTGAGGGAAGTCCTTTTCCTAAACTTGTATCTGACTTAAACTTGAGTCAAAGAGTTCATTTCCTAGGCTTCCGCCGTGATGTTTCAGAGCTTATGAAGGGAGCGGATTTCTTTGTATTTCCCTCACGCTATGAGGCTTGTACGTTGGTTTTACTCGAAGCGATCGCCTCTGGACTGCCTGTGATTACGGCGAATAGTGCAGGGGGGGCAGAAATTATTACACCAGACTGTGGAATTGTCTTACCCGACTCAGAAGATATCCAAGCTTTAGCAGAAGCACTGACCAAGCTAGCCAGCGATCGCAACCAGAGAGATCGAATGGGACATGCTGCCAGAGCGATCGCAGAACGACATAGTTGGACGAGCATTGCGCAGAAATATGTGGAAATATTTGAGGAACTTACCAAAGTACAAGTACAAGTATGAAGATCGCAGCAATTATTCCCACTTACCAACGACCTAAAGATTTGGAGCGTTGTTTGGAAGCTTTTAAAAGGCAAACACGCCCAGTCGATCAGCTATTCGTAACTGTGCGGGATACAGATGCTGAAACTTGGACTTTTCTGCAATCCTACAATGCAGAGCTTCTGCCGTTACAGGCTTTAATAGTAAAGGTTCCAGGTGTAGTTGCCGCCATGAATTGCGGACTTGATGCTGCTACAGGAGATATTATCGCTTTTACGGATGATGATGCTGCCCCTCATGCTGATTGGCTAGAACGCATTGAAACCTATTTTTTAAAAGACGAGAAAATTGGCGGTGTTGGCGGACGGGACTGGCAGTATGTTGGCACTGAAATTAAAGAAGTAGGCGAACGGAAAGTGGTTGGTCAGATGCGGTGGCATGGGATGGTAATTGGCAACCATCATCTCGGAGTGGGTGAACCTCAAGAGGTGTATGTATTGAAAGGCGTAAACATGAGTTTTAGGCGAGATGCGATCGCCGAACTTCGCTTTGACGAACGTATGCGCGGCACGGGAGCCCAAGTACATTTTGAGCTAGCATTTTCGTTACGCTTAAAACAAGCAGGATGGAAAATCATTTTCGATCCTAAAGTTGCAGTCGATCACTTCCCAGCGCAGCGTTTTGATGAAGATCTGAGAGAGAAATTCAGTGCGATCGCCCTGGAAAACCAAGTTCATAATGAAACCTTAGCGCTACTAGATTACCTATCCCCCATACGACGAATTGTTTTTTTATTAGTAGCCACCATAATAAGCTTCTTAAAATGGTTGCAACTACTCCCAAGAGAAGGAGTACTATCAAATGAAAAATTCCTAGCATCCTTACGTGGTAGATGGCAGGGAGTGCAGACTTGGAATCAAGGTAGAAAGTAATTTTGGAGATATAGCGTGTCCCATAGACAAATTCTCTCAGAGCAGCCTGCGATCGCAAAATCGCCCCTAGGTTTCAAGAAACCAACTCTACCTTGGACAGTAATTTTAGTATTCATAGTTTTTACGGCTCTTGCCGCGATCGGTGGGGCTGGCAAAATTCTAACCGTTACCTTTCCTGTTATCGCACTTGCTGTAGGCATATACCTATATTTTCGGGCACCTATTCTTTACAACGGTTTCACGTGGTGGATCTGGTTTCTGACACCATTTGTTCGACGTGTTGCTGATTTTCGCAGTAGCTATACTGAACCTAGCCCCATGCTACTTGCGCCGTTTTTAGTCACAGCGATTAGTCTTATAGCTGTTTGCCAAAATCTTCCTAATGCCCGCCGACTAGGAGGTCTGCCTTTTGTTATGGCAATGGCAGGAACCCTCTATGGTTATCTAGTTGGACTGATTAATATTCCGAATGCCTTTATTGTCACTAGTACAGCAGGGCGGAAATAGGGCTACCCTATAGAAGGTGAGCTAAATGAA